>NZ_JBHZCY010000015.1:1209-110064 GCF_042786665.1 Kitasatospora sp. NPDC059146
CTTCGGGGCCGAGCAGGGCGGTCAGCCGGTCGGTGACGGCGGCCAGCCGCTCCGGCGGCAGCAGGCCGGGGCCCCGGGCGGCGGCGAAGTCGGCGAAGGCCTCCGGAGTGCTGAACGCCGGACGGTAGCCGAAGGTCTCCCGCAGCCGGGTGGTGTCCACCACCCGGCCGTGGGTGAGCAGCCGCAGCTGTTCGGGCGAGACGTCGACCAGCCGGGTCTGCCGGGCCAGCACGGCCATCCAGCTGACCGCGGGCAGCAGCAGCGGCAGGGTGGGGCGGCCGAGCCGGCGGGCGCACTGGGAGAGCAGCAGCACGCCCTCCCCCGCCACGTTGAAGGTGCCGGTGTTGACGGTGCCGGGCTCGGGCTCGCCGGCGGCCCGGCAGAGCACCGCGACGGCGTCGTCCTCGTGCACGAACTGCAGCCTGGGGTCGTAGCCGAGCACCGTCGGCAGCACCGGCAGCGCGAAGTACTCGCTGAGCGGGGTGTCGGCGCCCGGACCGACGATGTTGGCGAAGCGCAGCACCGTCACCGCGACGTCCGGGCGGCGCCGGGCGAAGCCGCGGACGTAGCCCTCCACCTCGGCCGCGTCCTTGGCGAAGCCGCCGCCGGGCGGGTCCTTCGGCTGGATCCGCTCGCTGAACACCGCCGGGTCGCGGGGCGCGGAGCCGTAGACGCCGGTGGTGGACTTCACCACCAGCCGGCGCACCCCGGGCGCCTTCTGGCAGGCGCCGAGCAGCTGCATGGTGCCGATGACGTTGGACTCCTTCACCGCGGAGCGGTTGGTGGAGCCCAGACCGGTGGCGCTGACGCTCAGGTGCACCACGGTGTCCACCCGGTGCTCGGCGATCACCCGGGAGACCGCGGGGCGGCGCAGGTCGAGCTGGTGGAAGGTGTACGGGGCGGCCGGTCCGTCCGGCTCCCGGAGCGGCAGCCGCGGCGGCTGCACGTCCACGCCGACGACCCGGTCCACCCCCGGGCGGCGACGGAGCTCGGCGGCGAAGCGGGCACCGAGATGGCGTGCCACGCCGGTGACGAGCACGACCACACCCACGGTGCTGCACCCCATTCCCTCGACCCGAGCGGCCTGCGTGCACCGTACCGCGCCGCCCCACCGGGCCGTGAAACGACACCGCCCGCCCCGGGCCACGAGGGCCGGGACGGGCGGTGGAAGCGCTGGGCGCGCTCAGCGCGGCCGGGGGCGCTTACTTCTTGTTGCGACGCTGAACGCGGGTCCTCTTCAGAAGCTTGCGGTGCTTCTTCTTGGCCATACGCTTGCGACGCTTCTTGATGACAGAGCCCACGGAACAACCCTCGCTCACTGAGACTCTCGTCCGTGAGAGACGGAGTCCATACGACTGACGTGAGGGCCTAGCCTACCGTCCGCGTGGCCCGGGCCGTAATCGCGCTCCCCTGAAGCGGGAAACTCGCGGGAAATCCGGGGCGAACGGGGACGGATCCACGGCTGTGGACCCGCCCCCGCCCGGCCTGGTGCTACGCGCTCTCGAGCCGCACGTAGGACTCCTTGAGGTACTCGTGCACCGCCTGCTGGGGCACCCGGAAGGACCGTCCGACCCGGATCGCCGGCAGCTCTCCGCTGTGCACCAACCGGTACACCGTCATCTTGGACACCCGCATGACCGCGGCCACCTCGGCCACGGTCAGGAAGACGACTTCCTGCAGGGGACGCTCGACGGAACTCATGACCATCACCCGACCCTTACCCGTGTGCAAGGCACCGGCTTCCCCTCCGGTGACTCCACCGGCACACGTGTATCCCCAGAGTAGTTATGGGTGGTACCAGTGGGAAGAGGGGAAGTGCAGTCCTCGTACGGTGAGAGATAGGACCGTTGCAGTACGTAGTCACTCGGCGGTTCGCCCCAGGGGGCGTACGCACGGCCCCGCCGGCGCGCGGCCGGGACGGCGGATTCAGGCCAGCAGACCGTGGTGGGGGAACACCGCGCGGCGGGCCGCGAGGATGGCCTGATCGAGACGGTCGGCCGGATCGTAACCCGAGTCGAAGTCGCGCCAGGACGGGCGGGCGCCGTCGGTCATCCGCAGCGGGGCCGGGCCGCGGGTGCGGCGGTAGACCTCGGCGCGCCAGGACTCGGGGGTCTCGGTGGCCGGGTCGACGGGCCGGCCGGCGGCGGTGGCGACCAGGTGGGTCCAACTGCGCGGGACGACGTCCACCACGGCGTAGCCGCCCCCGCCGGTGGCCACCCAGCGGCCGCCGGTGAGCCGGTGGGCCAGCCCGTGCAGCTCCTCGGCGATCAGCCGCTGGGCGTCCACCGTGACGGCGAGGTGGGCCAGCGGGTCCTCCAGGTGGGTGTCCGCGCCGTGCTGGGTGACCAGGACCTGCGGCCGGAAGGCGGCGAGCAGTTCGGGCACCAGGGCGTGGAAGGCGCGCAGCCAGCCGGCGTCGCCGGTGCCGGCGGGCAGCGGCAGGTTGGCGGCGGAGCCGGGGGCGTCCGGGCCGCCGGTCTCGGTGGGCCAGCCGGTCTGCGGGAAGAGCGTGGCCGGGTGCTCGTGCAGCGAGACGGTCAGCACCCGCGGGTCGTTCCAGAAGGCCTCCTGGACGCCGTCGCCGTGGTGGACGTCCACGTCGACGTAGGCGACCCGTTCGGCGCCGAGTTCGAGCAGCCGGGCGATCGCCAGGGCCGGGTCGTTGTAGACGCAGAAGCCGGAGGCCTTGCCGGGCATCGCGTGGTGCAGTCCGCCGGCGAAGTTGACGGCGTGCGGGGTCTCGCCGTGCCAGACCGCCTCGGCGGCGGCGACCGACTGGCCGGCGATCAGCGCGGCGGCCGAGTGGACGGCCGGGAACGACCAGTTGTCGTCGGTGCCGAGCCCGTGCCGGGGGTCCGACTGCTCGGGGTGGGCGGCGGCGTGCTTGACCGCCTCGACGTACTCCTTGGTGTGCACCAGCTGCAGGGTGGACTCCCCGGCGGCCGGCGCGGACCGCACCGTCACCCCGGGCCCGGTGGCGAGTCCGAGGGCCTCGACCAGGCGCATGGTCAGCGCGAGCCGGGCCGGGTCCATCGGGTGGCCGGGGCCGAAGTCGTAGGCGGTGACGGCCTCGTCCCAGTAGAGGTGCAGGCCGCAGGAGGAGTCACGCTCGGCTTCGGGCATGGCCTCCACCGTAGTGGGTGGGGGCGGCGGGCCCCGCCCGCCCCCACCGTCAGACGGCGGCGGGGGCCGGCAGCCGTGCGGGTTCCGGGGCGAAGCGCTCGGCCAGCGGCAGCACGGCGAGCACCAGCAGCATCGGGGCGAGCAGCGCCCAGCGGTACGAGCCGGCGTCCGCGATCGCCCCGACCAGTGGTGAACCGATCAGGAAGCCCACGTAGTTGAAGAGGTTGAGCCGGGCCACGGCGGCGTCCGAGTCGGCCGGGAAGAGCCGGCCGCCGGCCGCGAACACCTGCGGGATGATCGCGCAGATGCCGAAGCCCAGCACGGTGAACGCGGCGATGCCCGCCCAGGCGGTGGGCGCCAGCGCGGCCAGTCCGAAGCCCAGCGCGGCCAGCGCGGCGCCGGAGCGCACCACCGCGACGGCGCCGAAGCGCTGCACCGCGCGGTCGCCCAGGACCCGGCCGAGCAGCATCGCCACCATGTAGCCGAGGTAGGAGAGTTTGGCGAGGTCCTCCCGGCTGCCCAGGCCGTCGGTGAGGTACTTGACGCTGTAGTTGGAGACCGAGGCGTCCGCGATGTACGCGAAGGCCATCGCCAGGCAGAGCGGCAGCAGCGGGCGCCAGGGGATGGTCCGGGCGGCGGCCTCGGCGGCCTCCCGGACGGCGTCGCCGAGTTCGGCCGGTCCGGCGAAGCGGGTTCCGGTCAGCACCGCGAGCGGGGCGACCACCGCCGCGGCCGTACCGAACAGCACCGGCAGTCCCAGGTCGTAGTGCGAGCCGAGGCCGGCGACCGCGGCGCCGAGGATCCCGCCGAGGCTGAACGCCGCGTGGAAGCCGATCATGATCGAGCGGCCGTAGCGGTGCTGGAGGCCGACCCCGAGCATGTTCATACTGGCGTCCAGCGCCCCCACCAGCAGCCCGAAGGCGCCCAGCGCGAGGGCCAGTTGCCACAGCGTGTCCCCCAGCCCGGCGCCCGCCAGGCTGAGGCAGACGGCCGGCTGGACGACCCGCAGCACGGCCCGGGCGCCGGTGCGCTTCACCAGCTGCTCGGAGAGGATCGAGCCCGCCCCGGCCAGGATCGGCACCGCGGCCAGGAAGACCGGCAGCAGGCCGTCGCTCAGCCCGTACCGGTGCTGGATCTCCGGGATGCAGGTGACCAGCAGCGCGAAGGTGGTGCCCTGGAGCAGGAAGCTGACGGCGAGCGCGGCCCGCCCGGCCCGCAGGCCGGGCGGGAGGACAGGGGGGACGACGCTCATGCGGGACCTCGCTACTGGCCGGTAGAACGATGTTGGCCGAGAGCGTAGGGCGTGCGCCGCCTTTGCGGGAGGGGTCGCGCAGGGGTCATTTCCCGCCGGAGGCCAGCTCCCGGGAGCGGTCCCGGGCCGCCTCCAGGGCGCCGAGCAGCGCGGCCCGCACCCCGTGGTTCTCCAGCTCGCGGATCGCCGCGATGGTGGTGCCGGCCGGGGAGGTGACCGCCTCGCGCAGCTTGACCGGGTGCTCGCCGGAGTCGCGCAGCATCACCGAGGCGCCGATCGCGGACTGCACGATCAGGTCGTGCGCCACCTGCCGGGGCAGGCCGAGCAGGATGCCCGCGTCGGTCATCGCCTCGACCAGGAAGTAGAAGTAGGCCGGGCCCGAGCCGGACAGCGCGGTGGCCGCGTCCTGCTGGGCCTCCGGCAGCCGCAGCGCCTTGCCGACCGAGCTGAAGATCCCCTCGGCGCGCGCCAGGTGCTCCTCCCGGGCGTGCGAGCCGCCGGAGATGACGCTCATCCCCTCGTCCACCAGCACCGGCGTGTTGGGCATCACCCGGACCACCGGGGTGCCGGCCGCGAGCCGCTCCTCGAACCAGGCGGTCGGGACGCCGGCCGCCGCCGAGATCACCAGCCGGTCCGGGCTGATGTGCGGGGCCAGCTCCTCCAGCAGGGTGCCCATGTCCTGCGGCTTGACCGCGAGGATCAGGGTGTCGGCGAGCTTGGCGGCCTCGGCGTTGGAGACGGCCACCACGCCGTAGCGGTCGGCGAGTTCGGCCGCGCGCTCGGGGCGGCGGGCGGTCACCAGGACGTCCGCCGGGTCGGTGCCGGCCCGCAGCAGGCCGGAGAGCAGGGCCTCGCCGATCTTGCCGGTGCCCAGGAAGGCGATCTTCTGTCCGTGTGCTGCGCTGCTGCCCATGGTCCGCTCCTTGCCTCGGTACTGCGGCCATCCTCGCACCGCCCGGCGGCGCCCGTCCGGACCGTCCGGTCCGTGGTCCGCGGGGCCCCGCAGGGGCGGGGACGGCCCGGGAGCGCCGGAAGGGTCCGGGCGCGGGCTTTGCCCCTAGGGAGAAAACTCGGGGGTTTCCCCTATGGCCTCCGGGCCCGGGCGGGCGCACCGTGGAGCCATGGCACACGACGAAATGTCCCGACGTGAGAACCGGCAACTCGCCGCCGCCTCGGCGACGATGGGCCCGTGGCGGACGGCCGCGGGAGTCGGTGCGGTGGTGGGCGCGACCGCCCTGGGGGTCGAGGCGATCTCCGGGGACTGGTCACTGGCCATGCTGGCCGGACCGGCCGGCTGGGCCCTGTTCTTCCTCTTCCTGGTCGGCACCGTCGGCGGTCAGCTGCGCCGCGACACCACCGACCGGCGGCTGCGCCGCTGGGCCGACGCGCACCCGTGGCAGTCGGCGCTCCCGGCGGCCGGCGGACTGCTGGTGCTGAACACCCTGGCGCAGTACTTCCTCGGCGACAGCGGGCTGTTCGGGTCCTTCTTCATCTCGCTGCTGCCGGCCGGCCTGCTGCTGGTGATCGCCGGGGTGGTGGGCTCGGTGAAGCAGGCCCGCGGCAAGGGTTAGGAACCCGCGGCGAGGATCGGGGCGGAGGGGCGGCGGGTCGGCGGTCAGCGCTTGCGCTTGCCGCCGGGGCGGCCGCTGCGGCCGGCCTGGCGCTTCTCGTACTGCTCGACGGCCTTCCGGTGGGCGTCCCGCCGGACGGCCTCGCCGGGGGCCTCGACCAGGCTGCGGGCGAAGTAGGCGGCCAGGCTGCCGACCCCGCCGATCAGCCAGACGGCGCCGAGCGACTTGTCCTCGGCCATCCAGCCGGTCAGCTGCTCCTTGCCCTCGGTGAGGACCTTCCAGGTGCGTCGGACGGCCATCAGCGAGCAGACCGCGATGGCGGCGGTCAGCAGCCCGTTCAGGAAGCCGCCGCTCTCGGAGAGGGCGATGCCCTCGACGCCGAAGCGCAGCACCAGTGCGGCGGCGGCGGTGGCGGCCAGGGCGCCGACCGAGACGCCGACCCGGCGCAGCCAGTAGCCGTTGTCCCGGTGGAGCCAGGAGGTGCCGAAGAAGCGGATCGGCTCCGGCTCGGGGGCGCCGGCGGGCTTGGGGGCGGGGGTGGGGGGCTGCTCGCTCACGTCGTCGATTATCACCCGGGCGCCGCGGAACGAGGGAGGAGCCGTCCCGGCCGGGACGGCTCCTCCGGGGTGTGCGGGGTCAGCCGAGCTTGCTGACGTCCCGGACGGCGCCCTTGTCGGCCGAGGTGGCCATCGCCGCGTAGGCCCGCAGCGCCTGGCTGACCTGGCGCTCGCGGTTCTGCGGCCGGTAGCCGTGCCCGGCCTCCAGCGCCCGACGGCGCTCGGCGAGGACCTCGTCCGGGACCTCCAGGGAGATCGTCCGGGCCGGGATGTCGATGGCGATGGTGTCGCCGTCCTCGACCAGCGCGATGATGCCGCCGGAGGCCGCCTCCGGGGAGGCGTGGCCGATGGACAGGCCCGAGGTACCGCCGGAGAACCGGCCGTCGGTGACCAGCGCGCAGGCCTTGCCCAGGCCGCGGCCCTTGAGGAAGGAGGTCGGGTAGAGCATCTCCTGCATGCCCGGGCCGCCCTTGGGGCCCTCGTAGCGGATGACGACGACGTCGCCCTCCTTGATCCGCTTGGCGAGGATCGCCTCGACCGCAGCCTCCTGGGACTCGCAGACCACCGCCGGGCCGCTGAACGTCCAGATCGACTCGTCGACGCCGGCCGTCTTCACGATGCAGCCGTCCTCGGCGAGGTTGCCGTACAGCACGGCGAGGCCGCCCTCGACCGAGTAGGCGTGCTCGACGCTGCGGATGCAGCCGCCGGCGGCGTCGGTGTCCAGCGACTCCCAGCGCTCGGACTGCGAGAAGGCCTCGGCGGAGCGCTTGCAGCCGGGTGCGGCGTGCCACAGCTCGACGGCCTCGGCGGAGGGCGAACCGCCGCGCACGTCCCAGGTCTTGAGCCACTCGGCGAGCGAGTCGGAGTGCACGGTGTGGACGTCCTCGTTGAGCAGCCCGCCCCGGTACAGCTCGCCGAGGATGGCCGGGATGCCGCCGGCCCGGTGCACGTCCTCCATGTAGTACGAGCCGTTGGGCGCGACCTTGGACAGGCAGGGCACCCTGCGGGAGACCGCGTCGATGGCCCGCATGTCGAAGTCCAGCTCGGCCTCCTGGGCGGCGGCGAGCAGGTGCAGGATGGTGTTGGTCGAGCCGCCCATGGCGATGTCGAGGGCCATGGCGTTCTCGAAGGCGGCGCGGCTCGCGATCGCGCGCGGCAGCACCGAGGCGTCGTCCTGGCCGTAGTGGCGGTTGGTGATCTCGACGACCGTGCGCCCGGCCCGCTCGTACAGCGCCCGGCGGGCGGTGTGGGTGGCGAGCACCGAGCCGTTGCCGGGCAGCGAGAGGCCGATCGCCTCGGTGAGGCAGTTCATCGAGTTGGCGGTGAACATGCCCGAGCAGGACCCGCAGGTCGGGCAGGCGTTCTCCTCGATGATCGCGATGTCCTCGTCGGAGACGTTCTCGTTGACCGCCTGGGAGATCGCGTCGATCAGGTCCAGCTTGCGCACGGTGCCGTCGACCAGGGTGGCCTTGCCGGCCTCCATCGGACCGCCGGAGACGAACACGGTCGGGATGTTGAGGCGCAGCGCGGCCATCAGCATGCCGGGGGTGATCTTGTCGCAGTTGGAGATGCAGATCAGCGCGTCGGCGCAGTGCGCGTTGACCATGTACTCGACCGAGTCGGCGATCAGGTCGCGCGAGGGCAGCGAGTAGAGCATGCCGCTGTGGCCCATCGCGATGCCGTCGTCGACGGCGATGGTGTTGAACTCGCGCGGGATGCCCCCGGCCTCCTTGATCGCCTCGGAGACGATCCGGCCGACCGGCTGGAGGTGGGTGTGGCCGGGGACGAACTCGGTGAAGGAGTTGGCGACCGCGATGATCGGCTTGCCGAAGTCCTCGCGGGCTACGCCGGCGGCCCGGAGAAGCGCCCGGGCGCCTGCCATGTTGCGACCGTGGGTGACCGTACGGGACCTCAGCTCGGGCACTGTGCTCCACTCCTTCGGGGCTCTCGCCGGCGCCCCGCCGGTGATCAGGGTGCGGGGGCCGTTGTGGCTTACGAGCCTACGCCCGCCGTCCGGCCGGCGGACGGCGCGTCCGCGATGCGGGCAGCCGGGGCGGGGTGCGTGCGGGGGCCTGCGGCGGACGGGCGGCCCCGGGCGGCGGGACGGGCGGCCTGCGGACGGCGTGCGGACGGCCTGCGGTCAGGCCGGCTTGACGGCCACGGTGAGGTCCAGGCTGAACGGTTCTGCGACCAGGCCGTCCGGGAACTCGACGGCCATCGCCGCCCGCTCGGCGGCCAGCACCGGGGCGCGCTCCTCGGGGCTGAGCGAGGCCAGGTAGGAGCGGGAGGTCAGGTCGGTGAGCACGTGCTCGACGGTGACCTGCCGCTCCCAGTGCAGCACCGTCCGCTCGACCACCAGGCCGGCCGGGGCGAAGTGCCGGGTGTGGCCGCTGATCCCGCCGTAGCCGCGGTAGCGGTCGGGCAGCGCGGCGGCCATCCGCTCGGCCCGGGCCCGGACCCACGGCACGGTCTCGTCGTGCACGTTCCACCAGGTGGCGACGGCGCCGCCCGGCCGCAGCACCCGGACCGCCTCCGGGACGGAGCGCTCGGGGCGGGTCCAGTGGAAGGCCTGGGCGTAGGTGATCAGGTCGGCGGAGGCGTCGTGGAAGGGCAGGTCGTCGCCGGTGCCGCGGACCAGCGGCAGGGCGGGCGAGGAGGCCAGGAACTGGGCGGCCATGCCGTCGCTGGGCTCGACCGCGACGACCTCGGCGCCCCGGGCGGCCAGCAGTCGGGTCGCGATGCCCGTCCCGGCGCCGACGTCCAGGACCCGGGCGCCCTTGAGGCCGCGGCCCCAGAGCCGCTCCACCGCGTCGAACAGCTCGTCCGGGTAGCCGGGGCGCCCCCGGTCGTACTCGGCGGCGACCGCGCCGAAGCTCACGGCGAGTTCCCGGTAGTTCTGGTAGTCCGTCACATTTCCCCCTGCGTACGGCAGTTCACGCCCGATCGGGCCGGGCGATCAGCGTACGCGCGAGGGGGTGGCGAGGTGCAAGCGGGTGAAGGCCAGGGCCTCGGCCAGGTCGGCCTCGCGTTCGGCGGGGGACGCGGAGCGGCGGGTGTTGACCTCCAGCACCACGTGGCCGTCGAAGCCGGTGCGGGCGAGGTGCTCCAGCAGTTCGGCGCAGGGCTGCTTGCCCCGGCCGGGGATCAGGTGCTCGTCCTTGCCGGAGCCGCTGCCGTCGGCCAGGTGGACATGGGCGAGCCGGTCGCCCATCCGCTCGACCATCTCGAAGGCGTCGATCCGGGAGGTGGCCACGTGCGAGAGGTCGATGGTGAAGTGCCGGTACTCCTCGTCGGTGACGTCCCAGCCGGGGGCGTACGCCAGCACCTCGCGGTCGCGGTAGCGCCACGGGTACATGTTCTCGACGGCGAAGCGGACGTCGGTCTCGCCCGCCATCCGGTTGATGCCCTCGACGAACTCGCGGGCGTACTGCCGCTGCCAGCGGAACGGCGGGTGCACCACGACGGCGCTCGCGCCGAGCTTCTCGGCCGCCGCGCGGGCCCGGACCAGCTTGGTCCACGGGTCGGTGGTCCAGACCCGCTGGGTGATCAGCAGGCAGGGGGCGTGCACGGCCAGGATCGGCAGCTGGTGGGCGTCGGAGAGGCGGCGCAGCGCCTCCAGGTCCTGGCTGACCGGGTCGTTCCAGACCATCACCTCGACCCCGTCGTAGCCGAGCTTGGCGGCCAGCTCGAAGGCGACGGCGGTGCTCGCCGGGTACACCGAGGCGGTGGACAGCGCCACCTTGGTGTCCGGGATGTGCAGGGTCGGGTGCTGGGGCAGCACCAGCCGGTCGGTGGTGCGCAGCAGCGGCGGGCGGGCGGCGTCGCGCTTGGCGGCCTTCACCGAGCGGACGGACTGGACGGCGGCCTTGGCGGCGCCGGCGGCCTTGCGCGCCGCGGTCTTCTTGGCGGGGGCGGAGGTGGCCTTGGCGGGGGCCTTGGCGCTCTTGGCTGCCTTGGCGCTCTTGGCCGCCTTGGCGGCCTTCGCGCTCTTGGCGACCTTCGCGGCCTTGGCCACCTTGGCCACCTTGCCCGCCTGTGCCGCGGTGGCGCCCTTGACCGCCTTGCCGAGCCCGGCCGTGCCGAGTCGGCCGCGCGGGCCGGCCGGCCGCGGCTGCCCGTCCGCTCCGGGAGCGCGGCCCTCCTGCGTTCCGTCCTCGCCCGCTGGTTGCACCACGGGAGACAGCGTAAGCGGAGCGCGCCCCGAACGGGGGCGGACGCCCGGCGGAGTGACCGCCGGCACGCTCCCCCGCTACTGGGTGAGCGCGGGGCGGCGCTGGTCGGTGGGACTGTCCATCGCGTCCAGCTCGCGCAGGATGATGCCCTCGCGCAGCGCCCACGGACAGACGTCCAGCTCGTCCAGGCCGAACAGGTCCATCGCGGCGTCCGCGACCAGGGCCCCGGCCAGCAGCTGCTTGGCCCGGCCCTCGGAGACCCCGGGGATCTGCGCGCGCTCGGCGACGGTCATCGTGGACAGCCGCGGCAGCCAGGCGGCGAGCCCGCTGCGGGTGAGCCGGCGGTCGGCGTACGGGCCGGCGTCGGCGGGGGCGGCGCCGGTCATCCGGGCCAGCTGCTTGAAGGTCTTGGAGGTGGCGACGGCGTGCTGCGGGGCCCCGAGCCGGGAGATCTCGCCGACCACGTTGGCGATCTCGGCGCGGACGTGCCGTCTCAACTCGCGCAGCGCGTCCGGGTCGGCGACGTCCCCGGGCAGCCAGCGGGCGGTCAGCCGCCCGGCGCCGAGCGGCAGCGAGCAGGCGACGTCCGGCTGCTCGTCCAGGCCGCAGGCGATCTCCAGGGAGCCGCCGCCGATGTCCAGGTTGAGCAGCCGGCCCGAGGACCAGCCGAACCAGCGCCGGACGGCCAGGAAGGTGAGCCGGGCCTCGTCCTGCCCGGAGAGCACCCGGAGTTCGACCCCGGTCTCGGCGGCGACCCGGCGCAGCACCTGCTCGCCGTTGGCGGCCTCGCGGACGGCCGAGGTGGCGAACGGCAGGATGTCGACCACGCCCTTGTCCTCGGCGACCCGCAGCGAGGAGGCGATGTGGCCGATCAGCCGGTCGACGCCGGCCTCGCTTATCGCGCCGGAGCCGTCGAGCAGCTCGGCCAGGCGCAGTTCGGCCTTGTGCGAGTAAGCGGCCAGCGGGGCGGCACCCGGATGGGCGTCCACCACGAGGAAGTGGACCGTGTTGGAACCTACGTCGAGTACACCGAGTCGCATAACTCTCCACGCTACGCGATCCGGCCGTGGAGGAGATCGGTTGCGACCGTATTCGCGCTGGTCCAGGTCGTTCCCGACCGTTCCGGGTGCGATCGGTGGGTGGTGCCCGACGACCGTGCGCTCAGTGGTCGCCCGCTCAGTGGCCGCGCGCTCAGTGGCCGCGCGGACCGGACCGGCGCTCGGTGCGGCAGTTGGCGTCCACCCAGCGGCGGGCCGGGCCCGGGGTGTCGGTGATCAGGCCGTCGGCGTCCCGGGCGGTCATCAGCTGCCAGGCCTCAGCGTCGTCCAGCGTCCAGACGTAGACCTCGCGCCCGGCCTTGCGCTCGGCCGCGATCCGGGTGGCACTGGCCAGGCCCGCGTCCAGGGCGATGCCGTCCAGCTTGAGGTCCCCCGGGTCCTCGGCGATCCCGCCGCTCTGGATCAGCACCACCGGCAGGGAGGGGGCCACCGCGTGGGCCTGGCGCAGGTTGGCGACCGAGAAGGAGTAGAGCACGACGTGCGCCCGGCTGCCGGCCGCGATCCGGGCGATCCGGGCGACGTCCTCGGGGCGCTGCCACTTGATCTCCATCAGCAGCGTGGCGCTGCTGGTGGAGAGGCGCGTCAGCAGTTCCTCCAGGGTCGGGACGGGCTGGGCGCCGCCCGGGCCGACGGTCACCCGCAGGGCGGCGACCTGGGCGGCGGTCAGGTCCGCGACGGCGCCCTTGCCGTTGGTGGTGCGGTCCACGGTCGGGTCGTGCATCAGCACCGGGACGCCGTCCCGGGTGGTCTGCACGTCGGTCTCCAGCCAGTCCGCGCCCTGGTTCAGCGCGGTGTCGAAGGAGGCCATGGTGTTCTCGGGCGCGTTGAACGGCGCACCCCGGTGCCCGATCACCACCGGGGACGCGCACACCTGCGGCGCGGCGGCCGAGCGGGCCTGCAGCGCGGGACCGGCGGAGGCGCACCCGGTGGCCAGGACCGCGAGCGCGGCGAGGGCGGCCGTCTGGGCGGCGCGGGGCGGGACGGTCACGGCTCGGTGCTCCGGTTTCGGTCGCTCGGGGTCGGTCGGTCGGGGTCGGTCGCTCGGGGTCGGCTGGTGCGCGGTCGTCTGATCCTCCTGACAGCCCCGCACCGACGTCCGGTTCCCCGGTCCGCCGGGATCGCCGGGATCGGCCGGATCGCCACGGCCCGCGGCCGGATCAGAGCAGGCCGTCCCACAACTGTTCCACGATGACGGCCCACCAGTTCTCCGGATCGCCGTAGACCGTACCGTCCAGCTCCGCCAGCCCCCGCTGCAGGGCGTCCACCGCCGTACCCGCCGCGGCCGGGTCCAGCCCGCGCAGGGTCGGCCACCAGCCGGCGAACAGTTCCAGGCAGCGGACGAAGGCCCGCAGGTCGGCGTTGCAGTGCCGGGCCGTCGCGTCGTCCGGGTCCACCGCCCGGACGGCGCCGTCCGCCGGGTCGAGGGTGATCAGCGCCCAGCCGTCCGTCCCCAGCACCAGCTGCCCGGCCGCCGCCGTCCGCTCCCGTTCGGCCGCCCGGGTGCCGCGGCCGAGCGCGGCGAGGTACGGCGCGAGCGGGGGCAGCACGGTGCCCGGGCGGGAGCCGTCCGCGATCGCCTCCGCACCCGGGCGGTGCAGCGCGAAGAAGCCGTCCACCGCCCTCGGCAGCCCGACCGCCAGCAGCAGCGCCGCCGCCTCCCCGGGCAGCTCCGCGCGCACCACCTCCGCCGGGTCGAAGCGCTGCACGCCCGCCGGACCGAACCGCCCGGCCAGCCGCTGCGCCAGCGCGGCGTCCGGCTCCGGCGGCAGCGGCGGCACCGCCCGCGGGAACGGCACCCGGTTGCGCCCCGGCCCGTCCGGCCCGTCCAACGCGTCCGACGCGTCCGGACCGGCGGTCCCGGCGGGCAACTCCCGTACGGCGGCGGCCCGGTGGTCGAAGCGCGGGCCGTACGGCAGGTCGAAGTCCAGCCGGGCGTGCGGCAGTTCGGCCGCCAGCGCGTACGACCAGTAGCCGCCGGGCAGGGCCGCCATCCGCAGGTCGGTCCGCACCGCCAGCACGTCCTCCGCCGCGACGCCCCGCTCCCGCAGCCACCACCAGCCGCGCAGCGCCGGATGCGGCAGCCCGGCGGCCGAGCGCAGCGCCAACGTGCGGGTGCCGCCGGTGCCGTCCCGGTACGTCAGTTCGGCCCGGGCACCACGGCCGGTGGCCGGCGGCCGGGTCGGGTCGTGGCCGCCCGCACCGACGAAGTCCCGGTAGAGCCCGACCACTTCGTCCACCGGCACGGACGGCCAGACCGTGAACCGCCCGCTCTCCCGGTCCACCACGGCACACGCGGCCCCGACCTCCTCGGGCGCCCGGCGCTCCCCCGTCCGCGGATCCACCTCCACCCGCGGCGGCTCCGCCCAGACCACCCACCCCAGCTCGAACTCATGCGCGCACACCCGCCGCGCCACCCCGGCCCCCTGCGGCAGATCCCCGTTGATCCACCGGTGCCCCGCCTCCACCGCCTGCGCCCGAGCGATCACGCGTCCACCCCCGTCGAACCGAATCCGAACGCCACCATCATCCAGCCCCGATCAGCCACCGGGGACGACACTGGACCCCGCCCGCCCGACCATGACATCCGGAGGAACGGTGAACACCACACCCGTGCACGGCCGACAGCCCGTCGCCCGCACCCAGGGCGCCGTCGCCGCAGCCCTCCCCCCGGCACAGCGGAAGGAGTTCCACCGGGAGATGGACGAGGCAGACGAGGAGACGATCGACGGCGTCCTGCGCCGCTGGTGGCTGCGCGCACAGCTCTACCGCGACCCGGAGGGCGACCGCATCCACACCGCCGTCCGGTCCGGCACCGCTCCCGGCACTCCTGCGTCCACGGTCCTGCGCCGGCTCGGGGCGCCGTGAGCCTCAGGTCCGCGACTCGGGGCACCGCTCCCGCCCCTCGTCGATCGCGGCCAGGACGTCCACCGTGCTGACGCCGGCGCTGGTCTCCCGATCCAGTCGGGCCACCGTCTCCGCCAGCGTGGGCTTGGAGGTCTGGCGCGCGATGAGGTCCAGGACATAGGCGTTGAGCGACTTGCCGGCCCGGGCCGCACGAACTTCGAGGATCCGGAGCTGGTCTTCCGGGACGTCCCGGATCGTCAGGGCGGTCATGCCTGGAAGGTAGCGCTGCTGCACGCGTCTCCGCGTGCAGCAGCGCTGTTCCCGGCTGCAAAGGCGCTCAGGCCACCGCGAGGTCGAGGGGGCGGCCGTCCGGGGTCAGGGCGATGGCCCAGAGGCCCTGGGTGGCGGGGTGGAGGGGGGCGGGGCCGCGGCGGGCGAGTTGGTGGTCGAGGTAGGTGACGGCGTCCCGGTGGTTGACCGCGTTCCAGGCGTGCGGGCGGCCGTAGGCGTCCAGGGTGAGCAGGACGGCCTGGGCGCCGTGCCCGGCCCGGCGGAGTTCGGCGGCGAGGCGGGTGAAGGCCTGGCCGCCGTCGCCGAGGTCGCGGAAGGGGGCGCCGAGTTCGCGTTCGGCGCGGTCGCGGCCGCCGCGTTCGCCGGCGTCGCCCTCGGTGGGGATGCGCGGGGCCGCGCAGGTGGGGCGGCCGGTGTAGGTGTCGACGGCGGAGAGGGCGATCTCCAGGCTGTTGTTGGCCCGGCCGGGTTGGCGGTGGCCGCCCGCGTTGACGGCCTCGGTCCAGCCGCCGGCCGCCGGGTCGGGGTGGCGGGCCGGCCGGTCGTCCTGGTCGCGGGGGACCCGTCGTTCCAGTTCGGCCTGGTGCTGGGGGTCGACCGGGCCGAGCCCGCCGGGCCGTCCGTACGGGCGGCTGTCGGCGATGGTGCGCAGTCGGGGTTCGGGGTCGTCGGCGAGCGGGCCGCGGCGGGCGCGCAGGGCGAGTTGGAGGGCCAGGGCGTGGGCGGTGGCGACCGGGACGGCGCCCCAGGCCAGGGCCGGGTCGGCGAGGGGCGCGGCGGTGTCCCGGCGGCGGCCGTCGGGGTGGTGGGGCTCGGGCCGGCCGATGACCGGGGTGGTGCCGACGATCGGCGGCTCGGTCGGCGGTGGCGGTGGCGGTGGCGGTGCGGTGGCCGGGCCGTGGGTTCCGGCCGGGGTACGGGGTGCGCCGGACTGCGGTCCGGCGGCCACCGGCGCGCCGACGGCGGGTGCACCGGCCACGGGGGTGCCGACCACGGGCGCGCCATTGGCGGGCGCCCCCGCCCCGACACCGCTGCCGAAGGGCGTGGCCGGGTGCGCCGGGTATCCGCCGCCGCCGCCGGCGGCGAGCGGGCCGGGCCCGACGGCGCCGATCGGGCCGGCCACCGGGTAGCCGCCCGAGTAGGCCGGTGTCCCGAACGGCCCGGGCGCGCCGATGACGCCGCCGACACCGACCACGCCGATCGGTCGGACGACCGGGGGTGTGTCCGGCGCCGGGCTGTAGACGGGTCCGCCGGTGGACGGCGCGGTGACGGGCGCGGGCGGCGCGGCCACGGAGTCGGTCCGTACGGTCACCGGCACGGTGCCGCCACCGCCGTTGGTGCGGGTGGGCGCCTGGAGCGGGTAGTCCCCGTCCGACCAGCCCGCCGCCACCGATGAGCCGCCCTGGTGGGCGGGGACCGCCGCCCGGACCGACGGCCCGTCGTCCCGGGCGGGCGGCGACCAGTCGGCGGCCGCGGCCACGGCCCGGTGCGATCCGCCGTACGAGCCTCCGTACGCGGGGCCGGTGGCCGCCGCGGCCGGGTCGGCCGTCGGCACCGGGGCCGGGACGGCCGTGGGGTCCGCGGTGGGGTCCGCGACGTACGACGCCGCGGAGAGCACGGACGGGACCACCGGCGCGCCGACCCGGTCCGCCGTCGGCTCCCCCGGCACCTTCGGGTCGCCCCCGGGAGCCCCGGGAGCCCTGGGGTCCCGCGGGTCGGTCAGGTCGGTCAGGTCGGCGAGCGGCAGCCCGTGCAGGTCCTTGCCCGCCCGGTCGGTGAGCACCGGCTGCCCGTGCTCGTCGAGCCGGACGGCGAGGCTGGCCACCCCGACCACCGGCTTGCCGTCCGGCCCGGTCACCACCAGCAGCCCGGCGGCATCGGCCACCGGTGTGCCGTCGGAGCGCAGGATGACCGGCTTGCCGTCCGTGCCGAGGACGGGCTGCCCATGGGCGTCGAGCGCGACGCTGAGGCCGGGCACGCCGACCAGCGGCTTGCCGTCCTTCCCGGAGAGCACGACCAGGCCGGTGCCGTCCTTGCCGAGCACGCCCGGTACGCCCAGGGCGGCGGGCAGTCCGGCGGCGAGCGGGTCGAAGCCGGCCGCGGTGCGGTAGGAGGCGGTGGTGACGCCGGGCGTGGCCGCGGCGCCCAGGCGCAGCAGGGCGACGGCGGAGGGGTCCTTGAGCGCGGTGGCCAGGGCGTCCTTCATGCCGCGGCCGAGTTCGGCGAGCAGTCCGGCGATCTTGAGGGCGGCGGTCTCCACCGCGACGGCCTCGATGCCCGCGGCGACCTGGTCGGCGGCGGTGTTCTCGACGCCGGCCGCGAAGCCGGCGACGGACTTCGCCAGTCCGCCGAACACTCCCGTCCGGCCCGTCTGCCCGGTCTGCCCGCTCTGCCCCGTCTGCCCGGTCCGGTCGGCGCTGCGGGCCACCCCGGCCGCGGTCCGCCGGACCTCGGCGGCCTGCTCCCGGGCCTGTTGGAGCTCGGCGGCCAGGTTCCGCAGAGTGGCGATGATCTCGGCCTTGCAGCCGTCGACGTCCTGCGCGGCGGTGTCGAAGGCGGCGGCGACCAGCCCGACCGCGGTGTGGGCGTCCGGCAGGCGGCCCTTGCCGCCGTCGCTGCAGGTGCGCCAGTAGGCGGTGAAGGAGTCGACGGCGTGGCCGGTGTTGTCGGCGGCCACCCGCTGGGCGGACTCGCCGCCCCGGCGGGTGATCCGTTCGGCCTCCGCCGCGAACTCCCGCCAGTGCGCGGCCGCCGTGCGCAGGGCCCCCTCGTCGGCCTGCGGCCACGGGTGGCCGGTCCTGGCCAGGAGCGGGACCAGTTCCTCGGGCAGTTTCCGGGACACGCGCTTCTCCCCCTTCGAGCCGGGCCGTTCAGACCGACATGTCCTGGGGGACGGCCGGTGCCGCCCCCGGGGTTGCCCCGGTTCCCGAAGCCGTCGGCGGGCCCTGGTACACGGCGGGCCTGGCGACCGCCCCCGGACCGGCCGCGGCCGGTCCGGTGTTCGCGCCGAAGCCGTCCGCCGTCGAGGTGTCGGTGTCGGTGGTCCGCTCGGCCATGGTGTGCAGTCCGGCGCCGACCTGGCCCACCTGGCCGGCCAGGGCCCTGAGCCCGCCGAGGAGTTCACCGTGCGCCGGGCCGTAGACGGCGGCGAAGGCGCTGCCCGGCTGGTCGGCGCCCCAGGGCGCGCCGAGCGCGGCCAGGTCCTTCTCCAAGGTGCCGACGGCCTTGCCGAGTTCGCGTCCGAGCTTCTCGAACTCCCTGCCCTCGCCGTGGAGTTCCCACGGTTTGAGGGCGAACCCGGTGCCGTCGCCGTCGGACTCGCCGGTGCTGCCGCCTGCCATCCCCGTACCTCCCCGTAGCGGACCGCGGCCGCCATCCTAGGCACGCGGCCGCCTCCGCCCGGCGGACGGCCGCACCTCTTCACCCCGCCTTCACCGCGTCCCGGGCGCGTGCCGGACGCGTCCCGGGCGCGCGGCGGGCGTCGCCCACCGGCCCGTACGCCCCCGCGAAGCTCTACCCTTGCCGGGTGGCACCAGCAGAAACGTCCAAGAAGAAGGCCAAGGCGAAGCCCCCGGCCGCCCCCGCCCCCGTCGACCTCGCGATGCCGACCCTGCGCCGCGAGATCCCGCGCGACGAGGTCCCGCTCGACTTCCCGCGCGCCTGGGTCGAGTTCGCCGACCCCGCCGACGAGGAGCAGGTCTTCCGCTGCGACCTGACCTGGCTGACCTCCCGCTGGTCCTGCGTCTTCGGCCAGGGCTGCCACGGCATCCGCGAGGGCCGCGGCGAGTCGGACGGCTGCTGCACGCTGGGCGCCCACTACTCGGACGAGGACGACGAGAAGCGCGTCCTCGGCCACGCGGCCCGGCTGACGCCCGAGCTGTGGGAGAACTTCGCCGAGGGCACCGACGCCAAGGGCCGGATCCGCAACGACGGCGGCGTCACCATGCTGGACGAGGACGGCGACCGCCAGACCCGCCGGGTCGACGGCGCCTGCATCTTCGTGAACAGCCCGGACTTCGCGGGCGGCGCCGGCTGCGCCCTGCACGCGCTGGCCCTCAAGGAGGGCCGCGAGCCGCTGGAGACCAAGCCGGACGTCTGCTGGCAGCTGCCGGTCCGCCGCACCTACGACTGGATCGACCGCCCCGACGACACCCGCTACCTCCAGGTGACGATCGGCGAGTACGACCGCCGCGGCTGGGGCCCGGGCGGCCACGACCTGCACTGGTGGTGCACCGGCGCCCCGGCCGCGCACCAAGGCGCGGTGGCGGTGTACGTCAGCTACCGCCCCGAGCTCACCGAGCTGATGGGCCGCGAGGCGTACGAGGTGCTGGCCCGGCTGTGCGAGGAGCGCATCGCCACCAAGGGCGACCGCAGGGTGGCCCCGCACCCGGCGGACCCGGTCAAGAAGGCCAAGGACAAGAAGTAGCGGCTGCGGGCCCGGTCCCCCTCAGGGGAGCCGGGCCTGCCGTCGGTAGACCGGTCGGTCCAGGCGGCCGTCGGTAGACCGGTCGGTCCAGAGCTACCAGTAGACCGGTCGGTCCAGACGACCCTCGGTAGACCGGTCGGTCCAGACAACCGTCAGTAGACCGGTCGGTCTATTTGTCGATGTCGCCGACCACGAAGAACATCGACCCGAGGATCGCCACCATGTCGGCGACCAGCGTCCCGGGCAGCAGCTCGGTGAGCGCCTGGATGTTGTTGAAGGACGCCGAGCGCAGCTTGAGCCGCCACGGCGTCTTGTCGCCGCGCGAGACCAGGTAGTAGCCGTTGACCCCGAGCGGGTTCTCGGTCCACGCGTAGGTGCTGCCCTCGGGCGCCTTGAGCACCTTGGGCAGCCGCTGGTTGACCGGGCCGGGCGGGAGGGTGGCGAGCTTGTCGAGGCAGGCGTCGGCGAGGTCCAGCGCGTTGCCGGTCTGCTCCAGCAGGCACTCGAAGCGGGCGAGGCAGTCGCCCTCCTCGCGGGTGACGACGGTGAGCACCTGCCGCAGTTCCTCGGAGCCGTACGCGAGGTAGGGCTCGTCGCGGCGCAGGTCGAGGTCGAGGCCGCTGGCCCGGGCGATCGGGCCGCTGACCCCGTACGCCTGCGCCTGGGCCGCGGTGAGCACGCCGACGCCGGCGGTGCGGGCGCGGAAGATCTCGTTGCCGAGGACGAGGTCCTCGAAGACCGGCAGCTGGGAGCGGACGGTGGCGACGGCGGCGCGGACCCGGCCGAGCCAGCCGGCCGGGAGGTCCTCCTTGAGGCCGCCGACCCGGTTGAACATGTAGTGCATCCGGCCGCCGGAGGCCTCCTCCAGCACGTGCTGGAGGTCCTCGCGGCCGGTGAAGGCGTGGAAGATCGGGGTGATCCCGCCGAGTTCCAGCGGGTAGGAGCCGAGGAACATCAGGTGGTTGAGCACCCGGTTGAGCTCGGCGAGCAGGGTGCGGATCCACACCGCCCGCTCGGGGACCTCCATGCCGAGCATCCGCTCGACGCCGAGCACCACGCCGAGTTCGTTGGAGAAGGCGGAGAGCCAGTCGTGCCGGTTGGCCAGCATGATGATCTGCCGGTAGTCACGGGCCTCGAACAGCTTCTCCGCGCCGCGGTGCATGTAGCCGATCACCGGCTCGGCGGTGACGATCCGCTCGCCGTCGAGCAGCAGGCGCAGCCGCAGCACGCCGTGGGTGGCCGGGTGCTGCGGGCCGATGTTGAGCACCATGTCGGTGGTGCCCGCCCCGCCGGTGAAGTTCTCGGCTCCCGCCCCGATGCCGACCGTGGTCTCCCTCATGACCCCAGAGTCTGCCATCCCGGCAGGGCCGCCAGGCTCGTCGGTACCGGCATGCGGACGGCTTGCAGGACCCAGCCGAAGCCGCCCAGCCCGGCCGGGTCGGTGAGTTCGGCCCCCTCCCCCGCGCCGCTGAGCGCCCGCAGGTAGCCGGCCGGGTCGGTGGAGGCGAGCGCCAGCGGCGGGCGCCCGCCGCTGACCCCGAGCGCGCGCAGGGCCTCGCGCTGCGTCGTCCACAGGCTGTGGAGACCGGGGACGGCGACGGCGTCCAGCGCCACGTGCGCGGTCACGTCGCGGGAGCCGTCCGGCACCGGGGCCACCTCCCGGCCGTCCCGGAAACCGGTGAAGGTCCCGAACGGCGGCCGCCGCCCGGCCGTGTGCCCGTAGTCGACGGCGACGGCCAGGCCGCGCTCCAGCCCGGCCACCGCCCGGGCCCAGGCGGCGTCCCGGGGCGCCCCGAACTCCACCACCTCCCCGGGCTCGACGGCCGGCCACCAGCGCTCGGCCCAGGCCGCGTCGGCCGCCGAGACGGGTTCGCCGAGGCGTTCCTCGCCGGTCGCGGTGTCCACCTCGCGGTAGCGCAGCACCCCGTCCTCGTCGACCTCCCCGGCGTCCAGCGGCACGTTGTCCAGCCACTCGTTGGCGAACAGCAGCCCGGTCACCCCGCGCGGCGGCTCCGTCGTCCACAGGGCTGTGGACGGGAGTCCGGCGGGCCGGTCGGCGAGCTCCACGCCGTACGGGCGCAGCCGGGCGAGCACCGGCCCGGGCAGTTCGGCCAGCACCCCGGCCAGCAGTTCCCCGCGCCCGGCCCCGACGTCGATCAGGGCCAGCTCCTCCGGACGACCGAGGGCCTCGTCAACCTCCAGCAGCAGCCGGGCCACCGCACGGGCGAACCTCGGCGAGGCGTGCACCGAGGTCCGGAAGTGCCCGGCCGGGCCCTCCGGCCTGCGGTAGAAGCCGCCGTCCCGGTCGTACAGGGCCCGTTCCATGGCGGGCGCCCACCGCATCCACGTCATGGGGCGGGACGCTACCCGCCGGTGCGCGGCCCCTCCCAACCGGAGCGGGGGCGTCTCCGACCTACGGAGTAGGACGGATCGCCCTACCGGCGGACCTGGGCACCTCGTGCGACTGCCTAGGCTGGACACGTGCATCGACTCAACGCCTGGCTCCGCCGTCACCCCATGGTGGTCGACGCCGTCTGGGCGTCGCTCGTGCTCTTCTTCGCCCTGGTGTCCGACAGTTCCTCCGACAGCGGCTGGCGCCTCAACTCCGAGATCCTGGTCGCGGTGCTGCTGCCGCTGCTGATGGTCTTCCGCCGGCGCTTCCCCGACGTCACCGTCGCCGCCGCCACCGGCGTCGGCCTCGGGCAGGTCGCCGCCGACATCGACCCGGGCGCCTCCTCCATCGCCTACCTGGTGTTCGCCTACACCGGCGCCGCCTTCGGCCAGAAGTGGACCTCCCGGCTCGCCCTGCTCGCCGGGCTCTCCGCCGGTCCGCTGGCGTTCTGGCGGATGCACCTGGTGAAGACGTCCACCACCGACCACACCGGGGTGTACGTCTCCCGGCCGTACGGTGTCGCCGAGGCGCTGCTGGTCACCGTGCTGATGAGCACCCCGTTCATCCTCTGCTGGGCCTGGGGCCGGCTGACCAGGGTGCGGCGCGCCTACCTGACCGAGCTGGAGGACCGCGCGGCCCGGCTGGAGCGCGAGCGGGACGCCCAGTCCAAGGTGGCCGTGGCGGCCGAGCGGGCCCGGATCGCCCGCGAGCTGCACGACGTGGTCGCGCACAACGTGTCGGTGATGATCGTCCAGGCCGACGGCGCCGCCTACGTGCTGGACAACTCCCCGCAGCAGGCGAAGGAGGCACTCGGCACGATCGCCTCCACCGGGCGGCAGGCCCTGGTCGAGATGCGCCGCCTGCTGGGCGTGCTGCGCACCGCCGGCACCGCCGAGGAGTACGTCCCGCAGCCGGGCGTCGAGGAGCTGCCCGACCTCCTGGAGCAGGTCCGCACGGCCGGGCTGGAGGTCGACTACGCGACCTCCGGGCACCCGCGCGAACTCCCCCGCGGCGTCGAGCTGACGGTCTACCGGATCGTCCAGGAGGCACTGACCAACGTCCGCAAGCACGGCGGCCCCGACGTGCACGCCCGGGTGGCGGTCGACTTCGGCGAACGCGAGCTGGCCGTCCTGGTGGAGGACGACGGCCGCGGCAGCACCGACGAACAACTGGCCGCCGGCGGCACGGACGGTCTGGGCCACGGCCTGATCGGCATGCGCGAGCGGGTCGGCATGGTCAGCGGGAGCCTCGACGTGGGCCCCCGCCCCGGCGGCGGCTTCCGGATCCGCGCCGTCCTCCCGCTCAAGGCGGCACACTAGCCCCCCGTCCTCTGTTAGGAGCCACCTTGACCATCCGCGTGATGCTCGTCGACGACCAGGAACTGCTGCGCACCGGCTTCCGGATGATCCTCCAGTCGCAGGGCGACATCGAGATCGCCGCCGAGGCGGGCGACGGCGCCCAGGCGCTGGAGCGGCTGCGGCACACGCAGGTGGACGTGATCCTGATGGACGTGCGGATGCCGCGCCTGGACGGTGTGCAGGCGACCCGCCGGATCTGCCTGGCCGAGGACGGCAGCCCGCTGCCGAACGCCCCGCACGTGCTCATCCTCACCACCTTCGACCTGGACGAGTACGCCTTCGCCGCGCTCAAGGCCGGGGCCAGCGGCTTCCTGCTCAAGGACGTCCCGCCGACCGAGCTGGTGGCCGCGATCCGCGCGGTGCACGGCGGGGACGCCGTGGTCGCCCCGACCACCACCCGGCGGATGATCGACCGCTTCGCCGAGGTGCTGCCGACCCCGCACAGCGCGCCGGGCTCGGACGTCCTGGGCCCGCTGACCGAGCGCGAGCGGGAGGTGTTCCTGCTGGTCGCCCAGGGCCTGTCGAACGGCGAGATCGCGGCCCGGCTGGTGCTCTCCGAGGCCACCGTGAAGACCCACGTCGGCCGGATCCTGGCCAAGCTGGGGCTGCGCGACCGGGTCCAGGCGGTGGTGCTGGCGTACGAGGCCGGGCTGATCCGGGCCGGGGCGTCCGACTAGGGCCTAGCCACGCCCAGGGACGACTGCCGGGGCCGCCCGTACACTGGGGCGGTACGTCCGGTACCCGACGCGGACCGGAACGGTCATTCAGGACAAGGGTGGACATGGATTCGTCCGACTTCGCCGACTTCGGAGAGTTCGCCCCGCTCGCCGACGGCCTCGGCGACCCCAGCAGCCGACCGGCCCGGCTCGCCGTCGGCGTGGTCGGCACCGGCCGGGTCGGCCCCGCGCTGGGCGCCGCCCTGCAGCTCGCCGGGCACACCGTGGTCGCCGCCTCCGGGGTGTCCGCCGCCTCCCGCCGCCGCGCCGAGTCCCTGCTGCCGGGCGTGCGGATCGTCACCCCGCCGCAGGTGATGGCCGCCGCCGACCTGGTGCTGCTGACCGTCCCGGACGACGCGCTCGCCGACCTGGTGGCCGGGCTGGTCGCCACCGGGGCGGTCCGCCCCGGCCAGCTGCTGGTGCACACCTCCGGCGCGCACGGCGTCGGCATCCTGGAGCCCGCCGCCCGGGCCGGGGCGCTGCCGCTGGCCCTGCACCCCGCGATGACCTTCACCGGCACCTCGGTGGACCTCGCCCGGCTGGCCGGCTGCCCCTTCGGGGTGACCGCCCCCGAGGAGCTGCGGCCGGTCGCCGAGGCGCTGGTGGTGGAGATGGGCGGCGAGCCCGAGTGGGTGCCCGAGGAGGTCCGCCCGCTCTACCACACCGCCCTCGCGCACGGCGCGAACCACCTGGTCACCCTGGTCGCCCAGGCGATGGACCTGCTGCGCACGGCCGGCGTCGCCGAGCCCGGCCGGATGCTCGGCCCGCTGCTCGGCGCCGCCCTGGACAACAGCCTGCGCTCCGGCGACGCGGCCCTCACCGGCCCGGTCGCCCGGGGCGACGCGGGCACCGTACGGCGCCACCTGGCGCAGCTCAGTACGGTGTCCCCGGACATCCCGGCGGCGTACCGGGCGATGGCCCGCGCCACCGCGCAACGGGCGCTCGCCAACGGGACGATCGACGACGCGTCGGCGGCGGCGCTGCTGGACGTACTGAACGAGGAGAAGCACTGATGGCACGCGGGAAGCAGCCGAGCAAGGCCCAGCGGGCGCCGAAGGTCCACCGGGCCGTCGTCACCCACACCGTGGACGACTTCGAGGCCGCGTTCTGGCCGGACGAGAGCCCGGTGGACAACGCCGTGGTGATGACCATGGGCGCCCTGCACGAGGGCCACGCCGCGCTGGTCCGGGCCGCCCGCAAGCAGGTCGGCCGGGAGGGCCGGGTCGCGGTCACGGTCTTCGTCAACCCGCTGCAGTTCGGCCCGGCCGAGGACCTGGAGCGCTACCCGCGCACCCTGGACGCCGACGTCAAGCTGGCCGAGGAGAACGGCGCCGACGTGGTGTTCGCGCCGTCCGTCGAGGAGGTCTACCCGAACGGCGAGCCGCAGGTGCGCCTGGCGGCCGGCCCGATGGGCGGGCGCTTCGAGGGCGCCACCCGCCCCGGCCACTTCGACGGGGTGCTGACCGTCGTCGCCAAGCTGCTGCACATCACCGACCCGGACTTCGCCTTCTTCGGCGAGAAGGACGCCCAGCAGCTGGCGCTCATCCAGCGGATGGTCGCCGACCTGGACTTCGACGTCGAGATCGTCGGCGTGCCGACCGTCCGCGAGGAGGACGGCCTGGCGCTGTCCTCGCGCAACCGCTACCTCTCCGAGGAGGAGCGCACCCGCGCCCTCGCCCTGTCCAAGGCCCTGTTCGCCGGCCGGGACGTCGCCGCGCAGGGCCCGAAGGCCGTACGCGAGGCCGCCTCCGCCGTCCTGGACGGCGCCGAGGGCGTCACCCTCGACTACCTCGCCCTGATCGACCCGCACGACTTCTCCGAGGCGGCGGACGACTTCCAGGGCGAGGCGGTGCTGGCCGTCGCCGCACAGGTGGGCTCGACCCGCCTGATCGACAACGTTCACGTCATCTGCCGCTAGGCAGCTGACCGTCCAGCACGGAATCGTTCGCTGAACAGTTCGCCGAACAGGTAGTTCAACCCCTCAGGCATGCACTCACAGGAGGCGTGACCCGCAATGCTCCGCACCATGCTCAAGTCCAAGATCCACCGGGCCACCGTGACCCAGGCCGACCTGCACTACGTCGGCTCGGTCACGGTGGACGAGGACCTGCTCGACGCCGCCGACCTGCTCCCCGGCGAGCTGGTCCACATCGTCGACATCAACAACGGCGCCCGGCTGGAGACGTACACCATCGCCGGCCCGCGCGGCACCGGCGTGATCGGCATCAACGGCGCCGCCGCCCGCCTGGTCCACCCGGGCGACCTCGTCATACTCATCGCCTACGGGCAGATGAACACGGCCGAGGCCAAGGGCTACGAGCCGAAGGTGGTCTTCGTGGACGGGAACAACCGGATCACCGGCTTCGGCGGCGACCCGGCGCAGGCCCCGGAGGGCAGCGGACTGCTCCGCGGCGACGCGGCGTACCGTGACGAGGACGGCGCGGCCACCACGGCCACGCGCTGAAGGAGCCACTGAGTCATGTCCGCTACGCACCGCCTCACCGCCCCGGCCCCGGGCTGGACCGCCGCCACCGACGTGGTCGTGGTCGGCTCCGGCATCGCCGGTCTCACCGTCGCCCTCAACGTCCGCAAGGCCGGCCTGCGGGCCATGGTGGTCACCAAGGCGGTGCTGGACGAGGGCTCCACCCGCTGGGCCCAGGGCGGCATAGCCGCCGCCCTGGGCGAGGGGGACACCCCGGAGCAGCACCTGGACGACACCCTGGTGGCCGGCGCCGGCGTCTGCGACGAGGAGGCCGTCCGCACCCTGGTCACCGAGGGCCCGGACGCCGTCCGCCGGCTGATCGCCGTCGGCGCGGCCTTCGACCGCGACGCGGACGGCGAGATCCTGCTCACCCGCGAGGGCGGCCACCACCGCCACCGGATCGTGCACGCGGGCGGGGACGCCACCGGCGCGGAGGTCTCCCGCGCCCTGGTCGCCGCCGTCCGCAGCGACCCGGACCTCGAACTGATCGAGCACGCGCTCGTCCTCGACCTGCTGACCGACGCCGAGGGCCACACCGCCGGGCTGACCCTGCACGTGATGGGCGAGGGCCAGCGCGACGGCGTCGGCGCCGTCCGGGCCCGCGCCGTGGTGCTCGCCACCGGTGGCCTGGGGCAGGTCTTCTCCGCCACCACCAACCCGGCCGTCTCCACCGGCGACGGCGTGGCCCTGGCCCTGCGGGCCGGCGCCGCCGCCGCCGACCTGGAGTTCGTCCAGTTCCACCCGACCGTGCTCTGGCTCGGCCCGGACGCCGCGGGCCAGCAGCCGCTGGTCTCCGAGGCCGTGCGCGGCGAGGGCGCCCACCTGGTGGACGCGGACGGCGTGCGCTTCATGGTCGGCCAGCACGAGCTGGCCGAACTCGCCCCGCGCGACATCGTCGCCAAGGCCATCACCCGGCGCATGCAGGAGCAGGGCTCCGACCACATGTTCCTGGACGGGCGGCACTTCGGGGCCGAGATGTGGGAGCACCGCTTCCCCACCATCCTGGCCTCCTGCCGCTCGCACGGCATCGACCCGGTCACCGAGCCGATCCCGATCGCCCCGGCCGCGCACCACGCCGCCGGCGGCGTCCGCACCGACCGGCACGGCCGTACCTCCGTCCCCGGCCTGTACGCCTGCGGCGAGGTCGCCTGCACCGGGGTGCACGGCGCCAACCGGCTGGCCTCCAACTCCCTGCTGGAGGGCCTGGTCTTCGCCGAGCGGATCGCCG
Organism: Kitasatospora sp. NPDC059146; assembly: GCF_042786665.1. Taxonomy (NCBI): domain Bacteria; kingdom Bacillati; phylum Actinomycetota; class Actinomycetes; order Kitasatosporales; family Streptomycetaceae; genus Kitasatospora; species Kitasatospora sp. NPDC059146. Next base: position 28,680 of record NZ_JBHZCY010000015.1, read on the forward strand.
CCGACCTGGCCGAGCGGCACGCGGCCGGCGAACTGCCCGAGCGCACCGTGGACGTGGCCGCCGCGCAGGCCGCCCGGCCGGTGCCGCTGCCGGCCTCCGAGGCGCGCGCCGAGATCCAGCGGCTGATGTCGCGCGGCGCGGGCGTGCTGCGCTCGGCCGCCTCGCTGGCCGACGCCGCGGCCGGGCTGGCCCTGCTCGGCGAGCAGGCCCGCTCCCACGTGGCCGAGGAGAAGCCGGCCGACCCCCGGGTGGAGACCTGGGAGGCCGCCAACCTGCTGCTGGTCGCCACCGCCCTGGTGGCGGCCGCCGCGCAGCGCGAGGAGACCCGCGGCGGCCACTGGCGCGAGGACTTCCCCGAACGCGACGACGCCCACTGGCGGCGCCACCTGATCACCACCCTCGCCGCCTCCGGCGACCCCGTCAGCACTCCCGAGGAGCAGTAGAACCATGACCCACGCGCACGAGGAACTCCCCCTGGCCGACCAGGGCGGCTGCGGCGACGGCTGCGCCTGCGGGGACGGCGAGGGCTACGAGACCGGCCTGGACCCGCAGCTGGCCGAGCTGCTGGAGGAGGCCGGGCTGGACCCGATCGAGGTCGAGGACATCGCCACCCTGGCGCTGGCCGAGGACCTGGCCGGCGGCGAGGACGTCACCTCGGTGGCCACCGTGCCCGCCGACGCGGTCGCGACCGCCGACTTCACCGCCCGCCAGGCCGGTGTGGTGGCCGGCCTGCGGGTCGCCGAGGCGGTCGTCTCGCTGGTCTGCGAGGAGGAGTTCGAGGTCGAGCGGCACGTCCAGGACGGCGACCGGGTGGAGGCCGGCCAGGTGCTGCTGTCGGTCCGCTCGCGCACCCGCGACCTGCTGACCGCCGAGCGCAGCGCGCTCAACCTGCTCTGCCGCCTGTCCGGCATCGCCACCGCGACCCGGGCCTGGGCGGACGCCCTGGAGGGCACCGGCGCGGTCGTCCGGGACACCCGCAAGACCACCCCGGGCCTGCGCGCCCTGGAGAAGTTCGCGGTCCGCTGCGGCGGCGGCGCCAACCACCGGATGGCGCTCTCGGACGCCGCCCTGGTGAAGGACAACCACGTGGTCGCCGCGGGCGGCGTGGCCGAGGCCTTCCGGGCCGTCCGGGCCGCGTACCCGGAGCTGGCGGTCGAGGTCGAGGTGGACGAGCTGGCGCAGATCCCCCCGGTGCTGGAGGCCGGTGCGGACCTGATCCTGCTGGACAACTTCACCGTCGAGCAGTTGAAGGAGGCCGTCGCGCTGGTGGCCGGCCGGGCGAAGCTGGAGGCCTCCGGCGGACTGACCCTGGCCGGCGCGCGCGAGGTCGCCCAGACTGGTGTCGACTACCTGGCCGTGGGCGCGCTGACCCACTCCTCGCCGATCCTGGACATCGGCCTGGACCTGCGCGCCTGACCGTCAGGTCGAGAGCGGTTCCTGCCCCGATCCCGTCCCGACTCGCAGAAAGCGTTCCCGTGCTCCTCACCATCGACGTCGGCAACACCCAGACCACGCTCGGCCTGTTCGACGGCGAGGAAGTGGTGGAACACTGGCGGATCTCCACCGATCCGCGCCGCACGGCCGACGAACTGGCGGTGCTGCTGCACGGGTTGACGGGCAGTCGCACCGCGGTCCGGGAGGCCGCGGTGGAGGGCCTGGCGATCTGCTCCTCCGTCCCCGCCGTGCTCCACGAGCTCCGCGAGGTGACCCGCCGCTACTACGGCGACGTCCCCGCGGTGATCGTGGAGCCCGGCGTGAAGACCGGGGTGCACGTCCTGATGGACAACCCCAAGGAGGTCGGCGCGGACCGGATCGTCAACGCGCTGGCCGCCAACCACCTGTACGGCGGCCCGTGCATCGTGGTCGACTTCGGCACCGCGACCACCTTCGACGCCGTCAACGCGCGCGGCGACTACGTGGGCGGCGCGATCGCCCCCGGCATCGAGATCTCGGTCGAGGCGCTCGGCGTCCGCGGCGCCCAGCTGCGCAAGATCGAGCTGGCCCGGCCGCGCAACGTGATCGGGAAGAACACCGTCGAGGGCATGCAGTCCGGCATCCTCTACGGCTTCGCCGGTCAGGTCGACGGCCTGGTCGAGCGGATGGCCCGGGAGCTGGCCAAGGACCCGGACGACGTCCAGGTGATCGCCACCGGCGGGCTCGCCCCGCTGGTCCTCGGCGAGGCCACCACCATCGACGAGCACGAGCCCTGGCTGACCCTGATCGGCCTGCGCCTGGTGTACGAGCGCAACCGGCCGAGCTGACCCCGCCCGCCGTCCCCGCTGCCCCGCACCCCCGGTCACTCGGCTGACCCGGTGGGTGCGGGGCAGCGTCACAGGCTTGGCGAAAGGTTTCTCCAGCGGGCCGACCGCGCGGAATTCCGCGCGACGTTACCGACAAATCGGATATTCCTCACGTAGTGTCAACCCATGCCTACGCCACACGGATCGCGCGGCGGCATGGCCTTCAGCGCCGACGAAGTCCGCGTGCTGCGCCGAGCCCTCGCCCAAGCCCTGCACCCCGCCGTCCCCGTCCACCTCCAGGCCCCCGACCGGACGGCGCTCGCCGGGCCCGGCGCCGAGCTGTGGGCGGAGGACGTCCAGGACGCCCTGCACCTGACCGAGGCCATCGACGAGGCCGTCCAGGAGGGCGGCCGGCTGCGCGCCTTCCTGCTCGCCGACCTCGGCCGCTACCGCGCCGCCCTGCCCGGCAGCGCCCCCGGCTACCTGGAGCGCCTGGAGGAGGCGGTGACCGACGGCTACCTGCCCGGACCCGAGGACCTCACCGCCCTGCGCGGGCTGACCCGCCAGCCCTGCGGCCACGGCGAGCGGGCCCGCCGCTCCCGGCTCGCCGGGCGCTGCCACGCCCTGGCCGAGGCCGCCGTCCGTGAGCGCCTGGCGCTCTCCACCGGGCAGCCGCGCCACCTGGTGGCCGTACCGAACCCCGCCGCACCACCCAGCAGTCACCCCACCCCTGTAGGAGGACGGATCACGATGAGCAGCACCGACTCCCGGGACTCCCGCCCGGAGCAGCCCGCCGCCGCGCAGACCCCGCCCCGCCCGCACCGGATGCCCACCCCGGCCGAACTCTTCGGCCGCCGCCCCAAGCCTCCGGCCCGGCCCGCCCCGGAGGCCGGGCGGGACGGCGAGGAGGTCGAGCTCGCCACCGGCACCGGCTGAGCCGCCCGCACCCGCCCCGGAGGGGAGGCCGTCGGTCCGACGGCCTCCCCTCCGGCGATATCCGGTCGCGGAGCACCGTGTGTGGCTGGCTACCCTTGTGGGGTGAGCGATCAGAGCCTTGTCCCCGCGACCGACGACCTTCCCGAGCAGATGCGCGTCCGGCGCGAGAAGCTGGACCGGCTCCGGGCGGCCGGGGTCGACCCGTACCCGGTCGGATTCCCCCGCACCAGCACCATCGCGGACCTGCGTGCCAAGCACCCGGACCTCGAACCCGACACCGCGACCGGCGAGCGCGCCGGCATCACCGGCCGGGTGATCCTGTCCCGCACCGGCGGCAAGCTCTGCTTCGCCACCCTGCGCGACGGCTCCGGCGACCTCCAGGTGATGTTCTCCCTGGACAAGCTCGGCGCCGAGCGGCTGGCGGCCTGGAAGTCCGACATCGACCTGGGCGACCAGGTCGGCGTCGAGGGCGAGGTGATCACCTCCAAGCGCGGCGAGCTGTCGGTGATGGTGGACCGCTGGGAGCTCACCGCCAAGTGCCTGCGCCCGCTGCCGGACAAGCACAAGGGCCTGACCGACCCGGAGGCCCGGGTCCGCCAGCGCTACGTCGACCTGATCGTGAACCCCGAGGCGCGCCAGATCCTGCACCTGCGCAGCAAGGTCGTCCGCTCGATCCGCCGCACCTACGAGGACCGCGGCTACATCGAGGTCGAGACCCCGATGCTGCAGCCGGTGCACGGCGGCGCCAACGCGCGTCCGTTCAAGACGCACATCAACGCGTACGACATCGACCTCTACATGCGCATCGCCCCCGAGCTGTACCTCAAGCGGCTGGTGGTCGGCGGCGCCGAGAAGGTCTTCGAGATCAACCGCAACTTCCGCAACGAGGGCGCGGACTCCACCCACAACCCGGAGTTCACCTCGCTGGAGTCGTACGAGGCCTACGGCGACTACGACACCCAGGCCGAGCTGATCCGCGCGACGATCGTCAACGCCGCCCGGGACGCCCTGGGCACCACGGTGATCAAGGGCCTCGACCCGCACGGCGTGGAGCACGAGATCGACCTGGCCGAGCCGTGGGCGGAGGTCAGCGTCTACCCGGGCATCTCCGCCCACCTGGGCGTCGAGGTCACCCCGGAGACCTCCGTCGAGGAGCTGCGCGCGCTGGCCACCGAGCACGGCATCCCGTTCGAGAAGAACTGGGGCCACGGCCAGATCGTGCTGGAGATGGTGGAGCGCCTGCTGGAGGAGAACGCCGTCCGGCCGACCTTCATCAAGGACTACCCGACCGAGGTCTCCCCGCTGACCCGCCAGCACCGCTCGGTCGCGGGCGTGGCCGAGAAGTGGGACCTGGTGATCTTCGGCACCGAGATCGGCACCGCCTACTCCGAGCTGGTCGACCCGGTCGAGCAGCGCGCCCGCCTGACCGCGCAGTCCCTGCTGGCCGCCGGCGGCGACGTCGAGGCGATGCAGGTGGACGAGGACTTCCTGCGCGCCCTGGAGTACGCGATGCCCCCGACCGGTGGCCTGGGCCTCGGCGTGGACCGCCTGATCATGCTGCTGACCGGCAAGAACATCCGGGAGACCGTGCTCTTCCCGCTGGTGAAGCCGGAGCCGAAGGCCTCCGCCGCCGCGGCGGAGAAGACCGAGGAGGAGTGACCTGATGGACTACGTCAGCGCGATCGTGCCGCCGCTGGTCATGGCGATCGGCTTCGGATTCCTGGTGCGGGCCATCATCCGCAGCCAGGGCGGGGCCCAGAAGGCCAAGGAAGACACCGACTGATCGACTGGCGTCGTCAGCCGCTCCGAACCACCCGCGCCGCCATTCCCGATTCCCGGGGGTGGCGGCGCGCCGGTTTGGCGCACTTCACAAGATTTGCCCCATTCACTCCCTATCCTGGCCGCACTATGGTCCGGCAACTCGGCGAACTTGAGAACGCCATCATGACCCGGGTGTGGCGGTGGAACCGACCGGTGACGGTTCGCGAGGTTCTCCTGGATCTGCAGTCGGAACGCGAAATCGCGTACACCACGGTGATGACCGTCCTGGACAAGCTGCACAGAAAGGGCTGGCTGCGCCGCGAGCGGGTGGGCCGGGCCTATCGATATGAACCGGTCTCCTCGCGTGAGGCGTACACGGCGGCCCTGATGAACGACGCCTGGGCCACCGGCGACAATCCCGCGGCGGCCCTGGTCCACTTCTTCGGCCTGATGTCGCCGGAGCAGCGCGAGGCCCTCCGGGACGCCTTGCGGGTCGCGGCCTTGTTCCCGCCCGATCCAGCGGCGGATCAGCCCGCCCCGGATTCCCCCGCGGACGGCCCCGATACCGGCGGAGCGGATACCGGGGAGACCCCGCCGGGCGCGACGCGATAACGTCCCGCCATGGAGGTCACCATCCGCCGCGCGCGGACCACGGACGTACGGGCCGTACGCGGGCTCATCGACGCCTACTCGCGCGACGGCATTCTGCTCGACAAGCCCACAGTCACACTGTTCGAATCCGTCCAGGAGTTCTGGGTCGCGGAACGCGACGACAACGGCGCGGTGGTGGCCTGCGGCGCCCTGCACGTGATGTGGGAGGACCTCGCCGAGGTCCGCACCCTCGCGGTCGATCCGTCCTGCCGGGGCTTCGGGATCGGGCACGTGCTGTTGGAGAAGCTGGTGCAGACCGCCCGCTGGCTGGGCGTCCGTCGGATTTTCTGCTTGACGTTCGAGGTTCCGTTCTTCGCGAAACACGGTTTCGTCGAGATCGGGGAGCTCCAGGAAACCGATGATGGTACGACAGACCCGGCGGCGATCGCTACGGACGTCTATGAAGAACTCCTCCGCTCGTACGATGAAGGTGTCGCGGAGTTCCTCGACCTGGAGCGGGTGAAGCCCAACACACTGGGCAACTCACGCATGCTGCTGCACCTCTGAGCGGCTCCGCGCCGGTCAAGGGTTTGTGTTTTCCGCAGAAAGGCGCTTTCCTTTCCTTAGGCAATGGGTCGTTTAGCGGAAAGGGAAGCCCGTGGCACAGAGGGTGCAGGTCATTCTTGAAGACGATCTCGATGGCGGTTCGGCGGACGAGACGGTGACGTTCGCGCTCGACGGCGTTGCCTACGAGATCGATCTGAAGAGCGCCAACGCGGACAAGCTGCGCGGTCTGCTGGCGCCCTACCTGGAGAAGGGCCGCAAGCAGAGCGGCCGGCTGGCCGGGCCCCGCCGCCCGGGCCGCGCCGCCGCTGCGCGGCCGTCCGGCAGCGCTCCCGACACCGCGAAGGTCCGCGCGTGGGCCAAGGAGCAGGGCATGGAGGTCAACGACCGCGGCCGGGTGCCGAGCACCGTCCGCGAGGCCTACGACAAGGCCAACGTGGCCTGACCCCGGCGCCACCACCGGCCCGCCGGAGCGGATGCGGGGCCCCGGCGGCCGCGTACGGCACCGACGACACACGCGCGGGGCGCGGAGGTGACACCTCCGCGCCCCGCGGCGCGCACCGGGCCGGCCGCCGCACCGGGGGCCCCGGGGCCCGGGCCTGCCCGGCCGGCCGGGGCTGCGGGCTCGGGCGGCGGAACAATCACGAGCTGTGCAACGCTGTAGGGGCGAAGCGGTAACGCGGACACCCCGGGATGGCGTACGACCGTCCCCGGCCGCCGTCGAACCACCGTCACCGCGGCCGGACTTCTCGCCAGGCGAACACCGCCACCGCGGAAACTGCGCGAGAACCGCCCCGATACCGGGTATGAATGCAGGTGGACGGGTGCTTCGACCCGTCCAGGGGCAGCATGTGCGACCGGCCGAAGAGGACCCGGCTCCGCCCCGGCGACTCTTGTTCGCCGATGGCGTAGCGGTTTCCGGTGCATCCGGCCCACCTGTGGGAACACCGATTCCCAGCATCAGGTTGGGATTGGTGTCGGCTGGTCGCGCAGCATCTCGCTCCTCTACCGGGGAGTGAATCCGTGGGCCGCGCCGCTGAGCGGGACTAGCATGCGGAAGGACAGGGCGGGGACGGACCCCGAACTGCCCGACCGCTCTGAGGAGCGATAAACGATGTTCGAGAGGTTCACCGACCGCGCGCGGCGGGTTGTCGTCCTGGCTCAGGAAGAAGCCCGGATGCTCAACCACAACTACATCGGCACCGAGCACATCCTCCTGGGTCTGATCCACGAGGGCGAGGGCGTCGCCGCCAAGGCCCTGGAGAGCCTCGGGATTTCCCTTGAGGCCGTGCGCCAGCAGGTCGAGGAGATCATCGGCCAGGGCCAGCAGGCCCCGTCCGGTCACATTCCCTTCACCCCCCGGGCGAAGAAGGTCCTGGAGCTGTCGCTCCGGGAGGCCCTGCAGCTCGGCCACAACTACATCGGCACCGAGCACATCCTGCTCGGCCTGATCCGCGAGGGCGAGGGCGTCGCAGCCCAGGTCCTGGTGAAGCTGGGTGCCGACCTCAACCGGGTGCGCCAGCAGGTCATCCAGCTGCTCTCCGGTTACCAGACCAGCGGCGGCAAGGAGTCGGCCACGGCCGGCGGGCCTGCCGAGGGCACCCCGTCGACCTCGCTGGTCCTGGACCAATTCGGGCGCAACCTCACCCAGGCCGCCCGCGAGGCCAAGCTCGACCCGGTCATCGGGCGCGAGAAGGAGATCGAGCGGGTCATGCAGGTGCTGTCCCGCCGCACCAAGAACAACCCGGTCCTGATCGGTGAGCCCGGCGTCGGCAAGACCGCCGTGGTCGAGGGCCTGGCGCAGGCGATCGTCAAGGGCGAGGTCCCGGAGACGCTCAAGGACAAGCAGCTCTACACGCTGGACCTGGGCGCCCTGGTGGCCGGCTCGCGCTACCGCGGTGACTTCGAGGAGCGCCTCAAGAAGGTGCTCAAGGAGATCCGCACCCGCGGCGACATCATCCTGTTCATCGACGAGCTGCACACCCTGGTCGGTGCGGGCGCCGCCGAGGGCGCCATCGACGCCGCCAGCATCCTCAAGCCGATGCTGGCCCGCGGCGAGCTGCAGACCATCGGTGCCACCACCCTGGACGAGTACCGCAAGCACCTGGAGAAGGACGCCGCGCTGGAGCGCCGCTTCCAGCCGATCCAGGTCGCCGAGCCCTCGCTGCCGCACACCATCGAGATCCTCAAGGGTCTGCGCGACCGCTACGAGGCCCACCACCGGGTCTCCATCACGGACGCCGCCCTGGTCGCCGCCGCCACCCTGGCCGACCGGTACATCTCGGACCGCTTCCTGCCGGACAAGGCGATCGACCTGATCGACGAGGCCGGCTCGCGCATGCGCATCCGCCGGATGACCGCGCCGCCGGACCTGCGCGAGTTCGACGAGAAGATCGCCGACGTGCGCCGCGAGAAGGAGAGCGCGATCGACGCGCAGGACTTCGAGAAGGCCGCGTCCCTGCGCGACGACGAGAAGCAGCTCCTGCAGGCCAAGGCCAAGCGCGAGAAGGAGTGGAAGGCCGGCGACATGGACGTCGTCGCGGAGGTCAACGAGGAGCTCATCGCCGAGGTCCTGGCCACCGCCACCGGCATCCCGGTCTTCAAGCTGACCGAGGAGGAGACCTCCCGGCTGCTGCGCATGGAGGACGAGCTGCACAAGCGCGTCATCGGCCAGAAGGACGCCATCAAGGCGCTCTCCCAGGCCATCCGGCGCACCCGTGCGGGCCTCAAGGACCCGAAGCGCCCCGGCGGTTCGTTCATCTTCGCCGGCCCGTCCGGCGTCGGTAAGACCGAACTGTCCAAGACGCTCGCCGAGTTCCTCTTCGGCGACGAGGACGCGCTGATCGCGCTCGACATGTCCGAGTTCTCCGAGAAGCACACCGTCTCCCGGCTGTTCGGCTCCCCGCCCGGGTACGTGGGCTACGAGGAGGGCGGCCAGCTGACCGAGAAGGTCCGCCGCAAGCCGTTCTCGGTCGTCCTCTTCGACGAGGTCGAGAAGGCCCACCCGGACATCTTCAACTCGCTGCTGCAGATCCTGGAGGACGGTCGTCTGACCGACTCCCAGGGCCGCGTGGTCGACTTCAAGAACACCGTCATCATCATGACGACCAACCTCGGCACCCGGGACATCTCCAAGGGCTTCAACCTGGGCTTCGCGGCCACGGGTGACTCCCAGACCGGGTACGAGCGGATGAAGGCGAAGGTCGGCGAGGAGCTCAAGCAGCACTTCCGCCCCGAGTTCCTGAACCGCGTCGACGACATCGTGGTGTTCCACCAGCTGTCCGAGGTCGACATCATCCAGATCGTCGACCTGATGATCGCCAAGGTGGACGAGCGGCTCAAGGACAAGGACATGGGCCTGGAGCTCAGCGTCGAGGCCAAGAAGCTGCTGGCCAAGCGCGGCTACGACCCCATCATGGGTGCCCGTCCGCTGCGCCGCACCATCCAGCGCGAGATCGAGGACCACCTCTCCGAGAAGATCCTCTTCGGCGAGCTGCGGGCCGGCCACATCGTGGTCGTGGACGTGGACGGCGACGGCAAGGACGCCAAGTTCACCTTCCGCGGCGAGGAGAAGTCGGCCGTCGCGGACACCCCGGCCGAGGTCGCTTCGTCCGGTCCGGACCTGACGAAGTAGACCAACATTTAACAGACAACTTCACAGCCACGAGCCCCCGGCGTCCGCGCCGGGGGCTCGTTGCGTTCCGGATTCCCGCGCAGGGCCCGGACCAGGCGTTTTCTGACCTGCCGTCAGCTGACATGAAATCGGCGAGCATAGCGCCGTGGCCATGTCAGGGTCAAGGTCTATCTTTTCCAGCTCCACTTCGGTCAAATGACGTCCACCTGTCTTTCATATTGGTTTACCGGGCCTTGGCCAAGAGTCAGCTCGGTCGGGGAGGGCGTCACAACGTTGAAGACCACCAGGAGAGCCGCAGCGGTCACCACCGCGGCGGCGGTCATAGTCACGCTCGGCGCGGGTCTGTTCCCGAGCAGCGCCGTCGCGGCCGGCTCGGCACCGGTTCCGAAGGACCCGGCCGACGCCGTCCAGTCCGTCAACACCGAGCACAACATCCCGGGCCCGCTGACCGCCAAGGTCGACGCGGAGAAGAAGGCCGCCACCGAGCAGCTGCTCAACGGCACCGCCCAGGTCGAGCAGCACAACGGCAGCACCAGCGTGAAGCTCGGCAAGGACAAGTACGTCGAGCTCCCCCGTGAGCGCTCGGACAAGATCTTCACGATCCTGGTCGACTTCGGCGACCAGGTCGACAACACCACCAAGACCGCCGACGGCAAGGTCAAGTACGGCGGCGAGGCCGGCCCCAAGCACAACGAGATCGAGGCGCCCGACCGCGCCACGAACAACTCGACCGCCTGGCAGGCCGACTACAACCAGCAGCACTACCAGGACCTGTACTTCGCCAAGGACAAGCCCTCGCTGAAGACCTTCTACGAGAAGCAGTCCTCGGGCCGCTACACGGTCGACGGCGTGGTCTCGGACTGGGTCCGGGTGCCGTGGAACGAGGCCCGTTACGGCTCCGACTACTGCGGCTCCAACGTCTGCTCCAGCGCCCAGGACCTGATCCGCGACGCCGTCGACATCTGGTACAAGGACCAGCTGGCGAAGGGTCAGACCAAGGAGCAGGTCAAGGCGACGCTGGCCTCGTACGACCAGTGGGACCGCTACGGGTCGCACCACGACGGGAACTTCAACCAGCCCGACGGGTACATCGACCACTTCCAGATCGTGCACGCCGGTGAGGACAAGTCGGCCGGTGGCGGCAAGCAGGGCAGCAAGGCCCTGTGGGCGCACCGCTCGTACGTCTACGGCAACCTGACCGGCCAGGCCGGCCCGGACAACAACAAGCTCGGCGGCGTCCAGGTCGGTGACTCCGGCTTCTGGATCGGCGACTACACGATGCAGCCGGAGAACGGCGGCCTCGGCGTCTTCGCGCACGAGTACGGCCACGACCTCGGTCTGCCGGACCTCTACGACACCGCCGGCAAGGGCATCGACAACTCGGTCGGCTTCTGGTCCCTGATGTCGTCCGGCTCCTGGCTCGGCGAGGGCAAGGACAGCATCGGCGACATGCCGAACGACCTCGACGCCTGGAGCAAGTACCAGCTCGGCTGGCTCAAGGTCGACCGCGCCAAGGCGGGCACCGAGTCGACGCACCACATCGGCCCGGTCGAGTACAACACCAACCTTCCGCAGGCGCTCATCGTCGACCTGCCGAAGAAGAGCATCACCACCGACATCAACAAGCCCTTCGGTGGCAACAACGAGTGGTGGAGCGGCAGCGCCGACAACCTCAACGTCACGCTGACCCGCGACATCGACCTGACCGGCAAGACCAAGGCCAGCATCAACGCCAAGGCCTGGTACGAGCTGGAGCCGGACTTCGACTACGCCTTCGGCGAGGTCTCCACCGACGGTGGCAAGACCTGGACCGTGGTGGACGGCACCTGGAACGGCGCCGCCCTCCCGAAGGAGAACGGCCGCCCGGCCCTCAGCGGCCTCACCGCCGCCTGGGGCGACCTGTCGTTCAACCTGGACGCCTACGCGGGCAAGAAGATCCAGTTCCGCTACCACAACACCACTGACGGCGGTCTGCACTACCGCGGCTTCGCGGCGGACAACATCGCCGTGGTCGCCGACGGTGCCACCGTGTTCAGCGACGACGTGGAGAACGGCGACAACGGCTGGACCGCCGCCGGCTTCACCCGCTTCGGCGGCTCGTACACCAAGGACTACGCGCAGTACTACATCGCGGAGAACAAGCAGTACGTGTCGTTCGACCAGACCCTCAAGACCGGCCCGTACAACTTCGGTTCGGCCGCCAAGCCCAGCTGGGTCGAGCACTACTCGTACCAGCCCGGCCTGCTGATCTGGTACTGGGACGAGTCGCAGACCGACAACAACGTCAGCGCCCACCCGGGCCACGGCCTGGTCCTGCCGGTCGACTCGCACCCGGCCCCGATCAAGTGGTCCGACGGCACCCTGATGCGTCCGCGCATGCAGGGCTTCGACTCGACCTTCGGTTCGCGCCGCGTCCCGGCGCTGACCCTGCACAAGGCCGACGTCGAGACCGTCATCCCGAAGTCCAAGGGCGTCGACGAGTTCAACGACCTGAAGTCCTGGTGGTCGAAGGACGACCAGTACGCCGGTGTGGACGTGCCGAAGACCGGCACCAGCATCGAGGTCGAGAACGAGTCCGCGAACTACCTGGAGACCTGGATCCGGGTCCGCCCGGTCGACAACTGATCGTCCTGACGGTCAGGCCGTGATCGCGCGGCACTGAGTTCTCCACGTCCGGCCCGCCCCCGCCACCACGCGGGGGCGGGCCGGACGCTTTTCGGCGGCCGGGCGCTCTTCGGCGGCCGGGCGCTTTCCGTCGGCCGGCTCCGCCCGGGAGCGCGCGCACCGGGTGGCGCTGGTCACAGCGGTTCGGCGCGGTACGACCGGGCCTAGTAGTCGGCGGGGCGGGACCGCGGCGTGGACCCGGTCGGGCCTCGGCGATCCGATCTCATGATCATTACTCCGTCGGCGGGAATCCCGGCGCCACGCCGACTACACGGGGTAGTACATCGCCGGGTTTGGGGCTGCGCTCGGTGACGGTTAAAGCTGAGTGCTCCCCAGCGCAGCCGACCGCCCGACCGGGCGTTTCCGTGTTGCCCCCGCACGACCGTGAGGTACGACCCGCGATGTCCAACGTCCCGCCCGTGGGGCCGGCCCTGCGCCGGCTCGCCGTCCGCGCGACGGCCCAGGCGGCCGTCTGGCAGCCGCGGATCGGCCAGGCCGTCCGCAGCCGCGCCGTACCGTCGCTGCGGCTGCTCACGACCCCCCGGCACGCCACCCTGCCGGGCAGCCGGCAGCGGACCGAGCGCGACCACGCGGTGGCCTCGGCCGGGGCGGCCGCCGCGCTGCTGGCGGGCGTGCTGCTGATCGCCACTCCGGGCAGCGCCTCGGCGCAGACCGTACGGCCGACCACGCCCGGCAGCTCGGCCTTCACGGCCCCGCGGGCGGAGGTGCCCAACCCGGGCCTGGTGCAGGTGGCCGGGCCGAGCCCGTACAAGCTGCCGGACGACGCCGCCTCGGCGCAGGCCTTCGTGGCCGTGGCGCCCAACCTGCTGCCGCTCGACCCGGCCGCTGCGGAGCCCGCGCCCGCCGAGCAGCCCGGCGCGCAGCCGGAGGCCGCACCGGACCCCGCGCCCGCGCCGGACTGGTCGGCGCCGGCGCCGGACGCGCCGACCAGCAACCCGTTCGGGAAGCCCAACCGCAGCTACGCCGCCGGGTACCACACCGGGGTGGACTTCGCGGTCTCCCCCGGCACGCCGGTGCTGGCGGTCGGCGACGCGACCGTGGTCTCGGCCGGCTGGGACGGCGCGTACGGCAAGGAGGTCGTGCTGCGGCTGGCCGACGGGCACTTCGCGCAGTACGCGCACCTGTCGGCGGTCTCGGTGTCGGCCGGCGACCGGGTGCCGGCGGGCCTACGGGTCGGACTGTCCGGGAACACCGGCAACTCGACCGGGCCGCACCTGCACTTCGAGATCCGCACCAGCAACCGCTACGGCGCGGTGGTCAACCCGATCGCCTACCTCTCCGCGCACGGCGTCACGGCGTTCTAGGACGCCGTGCCGCGGTGCCGCGGTGATCAGCCGGTGGTGCCGGTGGTGGGTCGGCCGATCCGGCTGCTGATCTCCAGCGCGACCTCGCGGGCCGCTTCGAGCGCCTCCTCCAGGTCCGCGGCCGGCAGCTTCTCGCCCCACACGTTCTCGGTCTCGCCGCAGTCGGAGGAGTCCTGCTTGAGCAGGAAGAACGCCGAGTGGGCGGTGAACAGCGCCATCGTGGCCCGCAGCCGGTCGCGGAACCCGGCGTCGGGTCCGTGCACCAGCTGCATCATGGTGATCACGCGCTCCCGGAACGCCAGCCCGGCCGGGGACTCCCGCAGCGCGGGCTGGTTCTCGTGGAAGAAGCGCAGCAGCGGGGCCCGCTCGGTCATCCCGTCCGCGTAGCGCCGGATCAACTCGTCGCGCATCTCCGGGCTCCAGGCCTCCTGCTCCCGGCCCCACGCGATGATCTCGTCGATCGGCGCGGCCATCCGCTCCACGATGCCCAGGACGATGTCGTCCTTGGTCTTGAAGTGGTAGTACAGCGCGGCCTTGGTGACGCCCAGTCGGTCGGCGATCTCACGCAGCGAGGTCTGCTCGTAGCCCTGCTCCGAGAAGAGCTCCAACGACACCTCGATGATGCGAGCCCGGGTGTCGCTGCGGGGGCTGTGCGGAGTGCCCATGGCCTGCCTCGTTGACTGCGTCGGTGACGGCTGCGGTGACTTGCTGCGGTGACTTGCTGCGGTGACGGCTGCGGACCCAGGGTGGCGTCCGCCCCGGGCCCATTCTCCCTGCCCAGGCGCTCGGTCTTAAAACTGGCTTGACGACCGGCTAGTAAAAAGCCTACCGTGCCGACGATCGATAAACTAGCCGGGCGTCAAGTAAGTGATCCGCACCGCGGCGCGAGGCCCGTCCGAAACACCCCTCCGGGAGACCCCACCCCATGTCACAGTCCAAGACCGCCGGCCCGGTACCGGAGGACAAGGCGACCGAGGAGGAGCAGCCGCGGTCACCCCGCGAGATCCGCCTCGTGATGGTCGGCCTGGTCGTCACGATGCTGCTGGCCATGCTCGACAACCTGATCGTCGGAACCGCGATGCCGACCATCGTCGGCGACCTCGGCGGCGCCGAGCACCTCTCCTGGGTGGTCACCGCGTACACCCTGGCCACCGCCGCCTCCACCCCGATCTGGGGCAAGCTCGGCGACCTCTACGGTCGCAAGGGCATCTTCCTGACCTCGATCGTGATCTTCCTGGTGGGCTCGGCGCTGTCCGGCCTGTCCCAGAACATGAACGAGCTGATCGGCTTCCGCGCCGTGCAGGGCCTCGGCGCCGGCGGCCTGATGGTCGGCGTCATGTCGATCATGGGTGCGCTCGTCCCGCCGCGTGACCGCGGCAAGTACCAGGGCATGTTCGCCGCCGTGATGGCCCTCGCCACCATCGGCGGCCCGCTGGTCGGCGGCTTCATCACCGACCACCTGAGCTGGCACTGGACCTTCTACATCAACCTGCCGCTCGGCCTGATAGCCCTCGCCGTGGTCGTCGTCACCCTCAAGCTGCCGAAGGTCACCAACACCGCCCGGATCGACTACCCGGGCGCGGTGCTGCTCACCGCGGGCATCACCTCGCTGGTGCTGATCACCACCTGGGGCGGCCAGCAGTACGCCTGGGGCTCCAAGGAGATCCTCGGCCTGGCCGCGCTCGCCGTCGCCTCGCTGATCGCCTTCTGCTACGTGGAGCAGCGGGCCCAGGAGCCGATGCTCCCGCTGAGCCTCTTCAAGAACCTGAACTTCACCCTGGTCTCGATCATCGGCTTCGTGGTCGGCTTCGTGATGTTCGGCTCGACCGTCTTCCTGCCGCTCTACCAGCAGATCGTCCAGGGCGCCTCGGCGACCAACTCCGGCCTGCTGCTGATGCCGATGATGTTCGGCATGCTGGTCGTCTCGCTGGTGGTCGGCCAGGCCGTCACCAAGACCGGCAAGTACCGGATCTTCCCGATCATCGGCACCGTCGTGATGACCGCCGGCATGGTCCTGCTCTCCACCATGGGCGTCGGGACCAGCAGCTTCACCTCGGCCTGCTGGATGGTCGTGCTCGGCGCGGGCATGGGCTTCCTGATGCAGATCACCATGCTGGTCGCCCAGAACAGCGTCGAGCTCAAGGACATGGGCGTGGCCAGCTCCACCGCCACCCTGTTCCGCACCATCGGCGGTTCCTTCGGTGTCGCGCTGTTCGGCGCCCTGTTCAACAACCGGGTGAAGGACACCATGACCTCGCGCCTGGGCGAGCAGGCCTCGGCCGGCGGCGGGGCGAAGGACCCGGGCCAGGTGAGCCCGGCCGAGCTGCGCAAGCTGCCCGAGGTCGTCCAGGACGCCTACCACCACGCCGTGTCCAACGGCATGCACACCGTCTTCCTGTGGGGCGCCGGGGTGGCCGTGATCGCCATCGCCGCCGCACTGTTCCTGCGCGAGGTGCCGCTGCGCGGCACCGGCAAGGGCGAGAAGCCGGCCGAGGCCTCGCTGGAGGCGGCGGCCGTCTGACGACCGCCCACGGACGACGGCGCCCCCGGGAAGGGATCTCCCGGGGGCGCCGTCCTCGTTGTCCGGGGGGGCTTCGCCGCCGGCTACTGGGGCAGCCGGTAGACGCCCTGCTCGACCGGCTCGACCAGGCCGTCGGCGACCAGGCCGTCCAGGGCCCGGGCGCGCTGCACCGCGTCCGGCCAGACCGCGTCCAGCCGGGCCTGCGGGACGGTGCCGTGCGCCTCGCGCAGCACCGCGAGCAGCTTGCCGCGCACCTGGCGGTCGGTGCCCTCGAAGGTCTGGCCGCGCCGGGCCGGGCCCTCGTACGGCGGGCGGCCGGCCCGTTGCCAGGCGCAGACGGTGAACAGCGGGCACTCCCCGCACTCCGGGCCTCGGGCGGTACAGACCAGGGCTCCCAGCTCCATCACGCCGACCGCCCAGGTGGCGGCCGTCCCGGCGTCGTCCGGCAGCAGCGCGGTCGCGGTGCGGCGCTCGGCGGCGGTAGTGGCGGTGGCCGGGTACTCCACGCCGGTCACCGCGCGGGCGAAGACCCGGCGGACGTTGGTGTCCAGCACCACGTGCCGCTGGCGGAAGGCGAAGGAGGCGACGGCCGCGGCGGTGTACTCCCCCACCCCGGGCAGCGAGAGCAGCGTGGCGTGGTCGTCCGGGACCTCCCCGCCGTGCTCCTCGGTGATCGCCACGGCGGCCGCGTGCAGGCGCAGCGCGCGGCGCGGGTAGCCCAGCCGGCCCCACATCCGGACCGCCTCGCCGGGCGCCTCGGCGGCGAGGGAGGCGGGGGTGGGCCAGCGGGTCATCCAGGCCTGCCAGGCGGGCAGCACCCGCTTCACCGGGGTCTGCTGGAGCATGAACTCGCTCACCATGACGGCCCAGGGCGTCGCGTCGGGGGTCCGCCAGGGCAGGTCGCGCTTGCTGGCCTCGTACCAGTCGATGACGGTCGAGTGCAGCAGCGGCAGGGGCAGTGGCGGCGCGGGGGCGGCTTCGGTGGCGGTGATGGCAGTCATGGCCCTTCGATCCTCCCACGGCCGCGGAGCCGGATCGAAGCGGATGCGGCGGCTCCGGACGGACCGTTCTCCCCCGGTTTCCGCTCGGGTCGCCACCCGGGCTCCACGCGGACTCCAGCGGGTCTCCGGCCGGTTCTCCGCCGGTTTCCGGCCGGGCATCCGGGTGAAAGGACTCCCTCGAACGGATCAAATGGCGGATCATGTGAAAGAAGGGGCGACTGTGCGGTGTTGGTGAGTCAATCGCCACACGCAGTCCCATAGAGTTTGATCGTGCCCTCTTTGCGTCAACCCGTGGGACCGCTGCCGGCCTCGATCTACTGGCGTCGGCGTGTCGTCGTGCTCGTCGCCGTCGCGGCGGTCGTCGCCCTGATCGCCTGGCTGATGACCGATCAGGGCGGGGGCGGTGACGGCGGCTCGTCGAGCAAGGCCGCGCAGCCCGTACCGTCCCAGAGCCAGACGCCCGCTCAGGCGATCACGCCCGGCGCCTCGCCGAGCGGCCCCGCGGCGCACCCGGCCGGCGGCTCCGGCGGCGGGCCGGTGGCCAGCGGCGGCGGCAGCGAGGTCGGCCTCAGCGGCGGCGCCACGGGTGGCGGCGGCGGCGGGACCGGCGGCTCGGGCGGGACCGGTGGGTCCGGTGCCTCGGGCGGGTCCGGCGGCGCGGGCGGTTCCGGTGGCGGCAGCCCGGCGCCCGGCGGGGCCGGCGGCTCGGGCGGTGGCGCCCCGGCGGTGAACACCGCCGAGGTGATGGCGCTCCCGGTCTGCTCCTCCTCGCAGGTCGCCCTGGAGCTGGCCGGCACCCAGAACTCGTACCAGCCCAAGGACAAGCCCAAGCTGGCGCTGACGGTCAAGAACTCCTCCGGCGCCAACTGCCGGGTGGACCTGGGCCGCACCGCCTCCGTGATCACGGTCAGCAGCGGCAGCAACAACGACCGGGTCTGGTCCTCCGGCGACTGCCCGCCCGACAAGGGCAACATCTGGGTGCAGATCCCGGCGAACGGCAGCCAGACCGAGACCTTCACCTGGGACCGCAGCCGCAGCAAGCCGCAGTGCGCGACCGCCGACCAGACCGCCCCGGCGAACGGGACGTACGTGGTGCTGGCGGAGCTCACCGGGCTCTCCGGTGACAAGGTGTCGGCCCGGACCTCGATCCGACTGGACAGCTGAACGCCCGTCACGTCCCCACGGAGCCCCCGGCCGCCGAACGGTCGGGGGCTCCGCACGTCGGCATGTCGGTGCGTCGGTGCGTCGGCCCGGCGGCACGTCGGCCGCTCCGTGCCGCGGGGTCCGGGGTCCGGGGTCCGGGGACGCGGAACGGCCCCCGAGGAAGCGTTTCTCCGGGGGCCGTTCGTGGTCCGCTGCGCGTCCGCGTCCGGTCAGACGTAGCGCTCCAGGATGGACGATTCGGCAAGGCGGGACAGGCCCTCGCGGACCGAGCGGGCCCGGGTCTCGCCGACGCCCTCGACCGTCTGCAGGTCGTCGATGCTGGCCGCGAGCAGCTTCTGCAGGCCGCCGAAGTGCTCGACCAGGCGCTCTATCACCGTGTTGGGCAGGCGCGGGATCTTCGCCAGCAGGCGGTAGCCGCGCGGGGAGACGGCGGAGTCCAGGGACTCCGGCGTGCCGGAGTAGCCGAGCGCCTTGGCGACCGTCTGCAGGTCCAGCAGCTCGGCGTGGGTGAGCGCCTCCAGGTCGGCCAGCACCTCGGTGACCGTGCGGCCCTTCTTGGCGGCGCGCTCCGGGAAGTAGTCCCGGGCGACCAGCTCGCGCTCCGGCTCCACACCGGCGATCAGCTCGTCCAGCTGGAGCGAGAGCAGACGGCCGTCGATGCCGAGCTCCAGCACGTAGCCGGCGATCTCGGTGGCGATCAGCCGGACCATCTCCAGGCGCTGGGCCACGGCGGTGACGTCCCGGACCGTCACCAGGTCCTCGATCTCCAGGGCGGAGAGCGTGCCGGCCACCTCGTCCAGGCGCAGCTTGTAGCGCTCCAGGGTGGCCAGCGCCTGGTTGGCGCGGGAGAGGACGGTGGTGGAGTCCTCCAGCACCCGGCGGGTGCCGTTGACGTACATGGCGATCAGCCGCATCGAGTGCGAGACCGCGACCACCGGGTAGCCGGTCTGCCGGTTGACCCGCTCGGCGGTGCGGTGGCGGGTGCCGGTCTCGTCGGTGGGGATGGTGGAGTCCGGCATCAGGTGGACGCCGGCCCGGACGATCTTGGTGATGTCCTTGTCCAGCACCACCGCGCCGTCGAGCTTGCACAGCTCGCGCAGGCGGGTCGCGCTGAACTCGACGTCCAGGACGAAGCCGCCGGTGCAGATCGGCTCGACGGTCTTGTCGAAGCCCAGCACGATCAGGCCACCGGTATTGGCCCGCAGGACCCGTTCCAGTCCGTCACGAAGCGCGGTACCGGGCGCGATGGCGGTGAGGGAGGCCCGCAGCAGGGCCTCCTCACGGGAGGCCTTGTCCGCCCCCCGGTCGCTGGCTGCCACGTGACTCCTCCGGTCGACCCCGTGCCGCGCGCCTCGCGCCGTGCGCCGGTCCGCGGTCTGTTGCTCTGTCGCTCAGTACCGCTCCGGTACTGCCTTCTGGCCAATGAGACTGGGGAAAGTCTAACTGCGTGCGGCTTCGGCAGGGCTTGGGTCAGCGCAGTTCATCGGAGTCGAGCGGCTCCCAGCCGTCCATCAGCTCCTCCGGGTACGCCGGGACCCGGGGTGCGCGGGGCGCCGGCGGGGCCGACGGAGCCTCACCACGCCCCTCCGTACGGGCCTCACCGCGGGTCTCGGAGCGGCTCTCGGAGCGCGACTTGGCGGCGGCCCGGCGGCGGCCCGGGATGGCCCGCAGCGCCTCGCCGATGTCGGCCACCTCGACCACCTTCATGCCCGGCGGCACCTTGCCCGGGTCCGGCGGGACCAGGGCGTGGGTGAAGCCCAGCCGGTGCGCCTCGGCCAGCCGGCGCTGCACACCCGTCACCCGCCGCACCTCGCCGGCCAGGCCGACCTCACCGATCGCCACCAGGTTGCTGGGCAGCGGGGTGTCGGTGGAGGAGCTGGCCACCGCGAGCGCGACCGCGAGGTCGGCGGAGGGCTCGGTGAGCTTCACCCCGCCGACCGTCGCGGTGTAGATGTCCTGCTTGCCGAGCTTCACCCCGCCGTGCCGCTCGACCACGGCCAGGATCATCGCGATCCGGGGCGACTCCAGGCCCGAGGTGGTGCGCCGCGGGGAGGGGATCTGCGAATCCACCATCAGCGCCTGCACCTCGGCGACCAGCGGGCGCTTGCCCTCCAGGGTGACGGTGAGGCAGGTGCCCGGGACGGGCTTGTCACGCCTGGTCAGGAAGAGGCCGGACGGGTCGGCCAGGCCGACGATGCCCTCGTCGTGCAGCTCGAAGCAGCCCACCTCGTCGGTGGCGCCGTAGCGGTTCTTGACCCCGCGGATGAGCCGCAGCCGGGCGTGCCGGTCGCCCTCGAAGCTCAGCACCACGTCCACCAGGTGCTCCAGCAGGCGGGGGCCGGCGATCTGGCCGTCCTTGGTGACGTGGCCGACCAGCAGGGTGGCCATGCCCCGCTCCTTGGAGGCCCGGATCAGCGCGCCCGCCACCTCGCGGACCTGGGCCGGGCCGCCGGGGGCGCCGTCCAGCTCGGCGGAGGCGATGGTCTGCACCGAGTCCAGGATCAGCAGGCCGGGGTTGACCGCCTCGATGTGCCCCAGCACCGCGCCGAGGTCCTGCTCGGCGGCGAGGTAGAGGTGCTCGGAGAGCGCGTTGATCCGGTCGGCGCGCAGCCGGACCTGGCCTGCCGACTCCTCGCCGGTGACGTAGAGCGTGCGGTGCCGGTCGGTGGCCGCCTTGGCCGCGACGTCCAGCAGCAGGGTGGACTTGCCGACGCCGGGCTCGCCGGCCAGCAGCACCACCGCGCCGGGCACCAGGCCGCCGCCGAGCACCCGGTCCAGCTCCGGCACGCCCGTGGAGCGGGCCGTCGCGACCTGGCCGTCCACCTGGGCGATCGGCCGCGCGGGCGCGCTGACCGGGCCCGCGGCGGTGGTGCGGATCGGCACCGCGCCGTACTCCTCGACCGTGCCCCAGGCGTTGCACTCCGGGCAGCGGCCGACCCACTTCGGCAGCTGGTTGCCGCACTCGGTGCAGCGGTAGGCCGGGCGCGGCTTGGCGGTGGTCTTGGAACGCGGAGGCATGCGGCCCACGGTAGCGGCTGGGTGTGACAGCGGAGGACCACCGCCGGACCGGACGCGCGCCCACACAGATGGGCGATGTTGTTACCCGAAAGAAGTACATACGCGGCGAACGGCGGGGACGGACCGCCCGCTGCTCCTACCGTCGGACGGGTGACAACGCGAACTGTTGGGCCCGTCGGGGCTGCGGACGCCGTGCTCGCGGCGTACGACCGGCAGGTGGACGGCCTGTTCACCTACTGCCTCTCGGTGCTGTGCGAGCACGACGCGGCGGCCGGCGCCCTGCGTGAGGTCCGCGAACTGGCCCGGCGGCACGGCAACCGGCTGGCCGAGCCCGGACTGGTCCGGGCCTGGCTCTTCTCACTGGCCCGGTACTGCTGCCTGCGGCGGCTCGCGGACGGGGCCTGCTCGGAGGGCGGGAGCGGGCCGGAGAGCGGCAGCGGGTCGGAGAGCGGCAGCGGGTCGGAGGACGGGACCGGCGCGGGGCCCGGGGCCGATTCGACCGGCGCGGAGCCGACCGGGGCGGAGGCGGTCCGGCGGCGGCGCGAGCTGGCCTCGCTCGCCTGGCCGGAGGCGGCCGGTACGGACCCGGAGCAGCGCGAGGCGCTGGAGCTCTCCGTCCGGCACCGGCTGACCCCGCTGGAGGTGGCGGCCGTCCTGGGCCTGCCGTTCGAGCGGACCCGGGCCCTGCTCGCCGCCGCCGAGGCCGAGGTGGCCCGGACCAGGGCGGCGCTGCTGGTGCTCGGGGTGGGTAGCTGCCCCGAGCTGGACCGGCTGGGCGGGGCCGGGGCCGAGTCCTGGCGGGACTGGGTGCTCGGCCCGGCGCTGCGGCGGGAGCTGGTGCAGCACGTGGTGGACTGCCCGACCTGCCGGGGAACGGCGGAGCGGGTGGCCGCCGGCGGGGCGGCGGAGGGCGCGTCCGGGCTGCCGGGACTGTCCGGGCTGTCTGGACTGTCCGGGCTGCCGCTGCTGACGGCGCCGGCCGCAGTGGGCGGCGCGGTGCAGCCTCCGGTGGCAGGGGTGTCGGGGCGGCGGGGTACCGCGGCGGCCGAACCGGGGCTGCGCTTCGACCACGGCGGCTTCCCCCGGCACCGGGCGCCGGACGCGGGCCGGAGCCTGGTGGTCCGTCGGCGGGTGGTGACCACCGGGGTGCTCGCGGCCGTCCTGGCGGCGCCGGTGGTGGCGCTCTGGGCCGGGCACCGGGGCGGCACCGGGGCGGGGGCGGCGGCCTCGGTGTCGGCGGTGCGGGTGGACGGGGCCGGGTCGGACGCCGGGCAGCGGCCGCCCTGGTCGGCCGGGGTGGGCGCGGGCGGCGGCGCGGGGATGCCCGGGCTGGAGCTGGCGGGTGCGGGTGGCAATGGGGCGGGTGGCGGAGGTGGCGGGAGTGGTGCAGAAACGTTGCTGCCCGGCTTTCCGCGGCTCACCCTCCAGGGACCGCTGGTCCCCGTGCCGGCCCGCGGCGCGACCCCGCTCGGCAGCCCCGCCCTGGTCGCCGCCCCGGCCCCCGCGGTCGAACAGGCCTCCGCGCCGGGCGCGGGCAACCCGGCGCCCGCCGGGCTGCTCACCGTCGAGGCCGGGGAGTACGGCAGCCGGACGGTGCTCACCCTCACCAACTCCGGCACCACGGAGATCCGTTGGCACGCGGTGACGGACGCCGGCTGGCTCCGGCTCAGCCGCGACTCGGGGACGCTGGCGCCGGGGCAGCGGATCACCGTGATCGTCACCGTGGACGAGGACCTCGCGCCCACCACCCACTGGACCGCCCGGATCGCGCTGCCGCCCTCCCAGGCGGTGGTCACCCTGGAGGGCGGACCGCAGAACCGGGGCGGTACCGCGTCTTCCTCGGCGGAGCCCTCGTCGGGGGACTCGACGGGGAGTTCGGCAGGGAGCTCGGCAGGGCCTTCCTCGGGGCCTGCGCCCTCGGGGCCTTCGTCGGCCTCCGCCTCGCCCTCCTCGCCGGCGTCGCCTTCGACGACGGCCCCGGCCCAGCCCACCGCGACGCCGAGCCGGACGGTCCCGCCGTCCCCCTCCGGATCGCCGAGCAGCGCACCCGCGACCACGGCGTCTCCGACGGCCGGCGCCTCGCCCCACCCGACGGGGGCGGCGACGGGGCACTAGGGCCTGTCCGGCGGATCTTGCCAGGCGCGCGACGCCGGGCATCCCGCCTGGACGCACACCCGAATCGCCCAAGTACGTCCAGTACGAGGCCGACTCGGGCGCACGCCCAGCCGGGCGCCCAACGCCGCGCGCTGATCTGCCAAGATCCGCCGGACAGGCCCTAGGCAGGCGGGCCGCGGTGCCGCGTGGAGTGGGAAGTCGGCCGGGTCGACTTCCTGCTCCACGCGGCACGGGTGCGGCGGCGTTGGGGTGCGTGCACCGGAGGCGCGCCCGAGCATCGGCCCGCAGGCGGGAATTCGGAGACGGACCCCGGGGAGGTCGGCCGCAAGACCGCGTGGAGTGGGAAGTCGGCCAGGTCGACTTCCTGCTCCGCGTGCTGTGGGCCGGGCGGCGGGAGCGGGGGGCAGGCGGGGGCGGGGCGTCAGTGGCGGTGGATCGGGGGGACCTGGTAGCTGCCGTCCAGGACCGACGGCTTCGGGCGGTAGAGCCGGATGATCGGGCGGAACTCGCCGAGCGGGGTGGGGAGCCAGTTGGCGGCGGCCGTCGGGTCCTCGGGCGGTTCGTGCTGGAGGGTCACGGTCAGCGAGCCGTCCGGGCCGTAGACCAGGCCGGGGGTGCGGTCGCCGATCGAGTAGCGGTCCTCCGGGTTCTCCACCAGGTAGTAGTCCGGCACCGAGTACATCGTGACGGACCAGAAGGCCTCGGCCGGCGGGGGCTCCTCGAAGCGGAGGGTGTAGCTGTTGGCGCCGGTGAGCGGGCGGCCGTCGGAGTCGTCGTAGGTCATCGCGTACGAGGCCTCGTAGGCGTGGTTGCCCCACAGGCCGGCCCGGGCGGCGGCGGCGCGGCTGAGGTAGGCGGCGCGGCGGTCGGGGATGCGCCACTCGGGGTCGTCCAGGGTGCCGGGGCCCAGGTGGTCGATGTTGTAGTCGAAGAGGTGGAGCGCCGAGCGCCACTCGCCGAGCGGGTGGTCCTCGGGCGGGCGGGTGGCGTCCTCGACCCGCTCCCGCCCGGCGGCCAGGCCCTTGGCGAGTGCGAGGGTCCACTCGGCGGCCGCGGCGCGGTACGGGGAGGCGCCGTCGTCCAGCAGGCCGAGCGGGGCGAAGCGGCGCTGGTACTCGATGTCGGGGGTGGCCGGCGGGAAGGCCTGCATCCACACCCGCAGGCGTTCGAAGAAGGCCAGCCGCTCGGGGACGTCCGGGTCGGGCTCGGGGACTCCGGCGACCAGGCCGCCGGGCTCCAGCGGCTCCAGGGCGAGCGCGGCCTGGAGGGCCTTGACCCGGGGCAGGTCGTCCGGGCCGTCGCAGGCGAACCGGCCGACGATCGTGCCGACGGTGGTGGGCAGTTCGATCACCCGGGCCGGGTCCGGCGCGGTGCCGTGCCAGTCCGGCGGGACGACCAGCCAGGTCTGCGCCGCAGTGCCGGTGGCGCGGCTGCCGAGGTAGGCGACGTTGTCCGTCCAGGCCCCGATGAACTGCAGCACGTAGTAGGCGCCGGCGGTGTCCGGGACGTGCAGCACCTGCGGGCCCTCGGAGAGGTCCAGTTGGGCGATCGAGTAGATGGTGTCGTTGTTGACCGAGACGAAGTGGTCGCCGGGGCCGGCCAGCCGGGTGGCGTGGCTGAAGTGGTTGAACGGCGCCGCCGGGAGGGTGCCCAGGCCGCCCTTGGCGAAGCGCTCGACCATGGTGAGGCCGGCGACGAGCGGGTAGCCGTAGACGTAGGCGTCGGCGGCCAGGGCCTCCAGCTCGGGCAGGTTCATCGGGGTCCTTCGTCGGGTCGGCGCCGGGGCGGGGCGGGGTCAGGGCGGGGCGGGGTCAGGGCGGGGCGGGGTCAGCGCGGGGTCGGCACGGGGTCAGCGCGGGGTGAGCGGCGGGGGCTGCCAGCGGCCGTCCAGTACGGCGGCCTCCGGGCCGTGGATCCGGAGCACCACGGCGAACGGGCCGTCCGGGGCGGGCAGCCAGTTGGCGGAGTGGTCGGCGTTGGCGGGGCGCTTGTGCTGGAGGTAGAGGGTCAGGCCGCCGTCCGGGTCGCGGAGCAGGCCGGGGGTGTCGCCGCCGACCGAGTAGCGGTCCAGGGTGTTGTCGACCAGCCGGTGCCCGGGGAGCGCGTAGACGGTCACCGACCAGAAGAAGCGGGCGGGTGGCAGGGCGTCCGGGGCGAAGCGGATCAGATGGTCGCGGTCGGCGGCGTTCGGCGGGCGGCGGCCCTCGCCGTCCGCTGCCCAACGGCCGTACCAGACCTCCTCGGTGGGCAGGCCGTACGGGTCGAGCTCGGCGGCGACGGCCAGCCGGAGGAAGTCCCCGCCGAGTTCCTCGCGGGTGCCGAACAGGCCTGCGGAGTCGCGGAGTTCGGCGACCGCCCGGGTCAGCCGGGCGCGGCCGTCGGCGATCCCGCGGCCGAGTTCGGCCCGCACCTCCAGCGGGAGGGCGGCGGGCTCGAACTCCCCGCGGCCGTCGACGCCGAGGTCGGTGAGGCGGCCGCGCAGCGCGGTCTCGGCGGGCGGGAGTGCGTCGGTCGGCGGGAAGAAGCCGAGCAGGAAGTCGAGGAAGGTGAGGAACTCGACGCCCTCCGGGACCTCGTCGCGCCAGACCGGCCAGACCGGTTCGGGGGCCGGGGCGGGCGCCGGGGTGCCCGCGTACGCGTGCAGCGGGCGCAGTCGGTACTGCTCCTGGACGGCCCGTAGTGCGGTGAGGTCGGCGGGGGTGTCCCCGGGCAGGCGGGTGCGGCCGACGACGCCGACCAGCCGGGTGGCGGCGCGGATCACGCCGGTGATGCCGGGCGGGACCTCGCCCTGCCAGTCGGGGCCGGCCACCAGGAAGTCCCCGGCGTCCTGGCCGGTGGTCCGGGAGCCGATCAACCCGGCGGGCAGGGTGTCGAGTTCGTGCACCGCGAGGGCGCGGTAGTCGTCCGTGGCGGGCACCGAGAGCACCCAGGGTTCGGCGCGCAGGTCGAGCCAGGCGCGGGACGGGAGGGTGTCGTTGTCGGGGGTGACGGCGTCGGTGTCGGCGGGCCCGGCCGGCCGGGTGGTGTGGCGGAAGACGCCGAAGCCGCCGACGTAGCCCGGGTCGGCGTCGTCCAGGGCCTGGGTGTAGAGGGCCCGGTAGTTCCGCAGGAGGGGGTGGGCGCGGATCCAGGCCTCGGCCGCGGTCGCGCGGATGGTGGCCGGATCGACGAGTGCCGGGTTGACCATGCTGTCGCTCTCCCAGGCCGGATCAGGCAGACAAGGGCAGACAAGGGGTGGATCAGGACGGATCGGGGCAGATCGGTACACCTGGGATGCTAAGGGGGGTGGGTGGGGGTGGCACGTCGGGCGGCGCCCGCGGCGGGCGGATCCGGTCCGGCGCTCTGCCCAGCGCTAACCCGGGCGTGGCGGCGGGCCGGCGGGGACAGGCTGAGTGGCATGAAGATCCTCCTGCTCGGGGGCTCGTCCTTCCTCGGACGTGCCTACGCCGCCGAGGCGCTCGCCCGCGGCCACCAGGTCACCACCTTCAACCGCGGCCGCAGCGCCCCCGACCTGCCCGGGGTCGAGGCCGTCCGGGGCGACCGCGACAGTGCCGAGGACCTCGCCCGACTGGTCGAGGGCCGCCGCTGGGACGCCGTCGTCGACACCTCCGCCCGTCAGCCCGCCCAGGCCGCGCTCTCCGCCCGGCTGCTGCGCGGACGGGCCGACCACTACACCTTCGTCTCCTCGGTGCACGCCTACGCCGACTGGGGCACCCAGGTGATCACCGAGGACTCCCCGCTCCTCCCCTGCCCCGCCGACACCCCGCCCGACCAGCCCTTCGGGCGCGAGTTGAAGGCGGGCGGCGAGCGCGCGGTGCTGGCGGGCTTCGGCGCCGAACGCACCCTGGTGCTCAGCAGCGGACTCCTGATCGGCCCGTACGAGCTGGGCGGCCGGCTGCCCTGGTGGCTGGAGCGGATGGCCCGCGGCGGGCGGGTGCTCGCGCCCGGCGATCCGGAGCGGACCATCCAGGTGATCGACGTCCGGGACTTCGCCGCCTTCGGGCTCGACCTGCTGACGGCCGGGACGGTCGGCCGCTTCCTCACCACGGCGCCGCCCGGGCGGCTCACCTTCGGGCAGTGGCTGGAGACCTGCCGGGAGCTCGCAGGCGCGCCCGGCACCGAACTGGTCCCGGTCGGGGACGCCGCCCTGCTGGCCGAGGGGCCGGACCAGGTCGGCCCCTGGCTCGAACTGCCCTTCTGGGCACCGGACCTGCCGGAGTGGAGGTACATCTGGCAGGTCGACAGCAGCCGCGCCGAGGCGGCCGGGCTGCGCTGCCGCCCGTTCGCGGAGACCGCCCGGGACACCTGGGAGTGGCTGCGCGCCCGGGGACCGGCCGAGGACACCGACACCGAGGGGCGGAAGCTGGTGCCGGGGGCGCCGTTCACCCAGGGGATCGAACCGGCCAAGGAGCAGCGGCTGTTGGCCGCACACGGGTGAGGCGCCCGGGGGCGGGGGCCTCGCGCGGAGCCTGAGCGCGGAGCCCGAGGGCGGGGGCGGGGGCGGGGGCGGGGGCGGGGGCG
This sequence comes from Kitasatospora sp. NPDC059146, assembly GCF_042786665.1. Taxonomy (NCBI): domain Bacteria; kingdom Bacillati; phylum Actinomycetota; class Actinomycetes; order Kitasatosporales; family Streptomycetaceae; genus Kitasatospora; species Kitasatospora sp. NPDC059146. Next base: position 56,735 of record NZ_JBHZCY010000015.1, read on the forward strand.
GGGGTCGCTCCCCGCCCCGGCGGGCCTCGCTCAGTGGCTGCGGCGGGTCACCAGTTCGGCCAGCGCCAGCAGTTCGTCCGCCGCGGCCGGCTCCGGTACGGCCACGGCCAGCTGTGCCATCGCCGCGGCCATCCGCTCGCAGGACTCGCCCTGCGCCCAGCCGCGCCCGCCGGCCTCGTCGACGGCGGCCGCGCACTGCGCCAACTCCTGGGCGGTGAGCCGGCGTTCGAGCGCGTAGAGCTCGCCGAGCCGGGCCCCGGCAGGGGTGCCGGAGCCGAGCGCCTTGACCACCGGCAACGACTTCTTCCGGGCGACCAGGTCCGCGCCGACCGGCTTGCCGGTGACCGTCGGGTCCCCCCAGATGCCGATCAGGTCGTCGATCAGCTGGAAGGCCAGGCCGATCTCGCGGCCGAAGCCGTCCATCGCCCGGGCCGCCTCCTCGGAGCCGCCGCCGTACAGCGCGCCCATCGCGCAGGCGGCGCCGAGCAGGGCACCGGTCTTGGCCTCGGCCATCGCCAGGCACTCGGCGAGCGAGACGTCGTTGCGCTGTTCGAAGGCGCAGTCGATCTGCTGGCCCTCGCAGAGCTCGACCACGCAGTCGGCGAGCCGGCGGATCGAGCCGCGGGCGGCCGGGTGGGCGTCCTCGGCGACCAGGCGCAGCGCCAGGGAGTGCATCGCGTCGCCGGCCAGGATGGCCTCGGTGGTGCCGAACACCCGCCAGGCGGTGGGCCGGTGGCGGCGGGTGTCGTCCCGGTCGATGACGTCGTCGTGGAGCAGGGTGAAGTTGTGGACCAGCTCCACGGCGGCGGCCGCGGCGGCGGCCGTCCCGGGGGTGCCGCCGAGGGCCTGGGCGGCGGCGAGGACCAGCGCCGGGCGGATCGCCTTGCCGGAGGAGGACTCGGAGGGCGTGCCGTCCGCCTCCCACCAGCCGAAGTGGTACCCGGCGACCTTGCGCATCGTGCCGGGCAGCGAGTCGACGGCGGCCTGCAGGACCGGGTCGACCAGGCCGCGGGCGCGGGCGAGGATGTCCGCGGCCTCGTGGCCCTCTTTGTGGTCCCGCTCCAGCGTGGAGCTCGTCATGGGTTCCTCCCCCGTATGTCGTGGGACGGCCGGCCCGTCGGGCGGCCGGGTTGCGCCGGGGCGGCGGGCCGGTGGCCGTGCACACCGCGGCGCGCCGCCCGGCCGGTGGCTGGTGCCCCGGCCGGGCGGCGCGGATTCGGGCTCGGAGGCCGAGCCGGGAGCCCGTCGTCAGCGCTGGGCGACGTCCACGTTCTCCAGCACGCCGACGGCGTCCGGGACCAGGATCGCGGCCGAATAGTAGGCGCTCACCAGGTAGGAGATGATGGCCTTCTCGTCGATCCCCATGAACCGGACCGAAAGGCCCGGCTGGTATTCATCCGGAATTCCGGTCTGGTGCAGGCCGACGACACCCTGGTTGTGGTCGCCGACGCGCATCGCGATGATCGAGCTGGTGTGCCCGCCGATGATCGGGATCTTGTTGCACGGGAAGATCGGCACCCCGCGCCAGGCGTTGACGTGCTTGCCCTCGACCTCGACGGTGCCCGGGTTGAGGCCGCGCTTGCTGCACTCCCGGCCGAAGGCGGCGATGGCCTTGGGGTGGGCCAGGAACATCTTGGTGCTGCGGCGGCGGCTGAGCAGCTCGTCCATGTCGTCCGGTGTGGGCGGGCCGGAGTGGGTCTGGATCCGCTGGTCGTACTCGGCGTTCTCCAGCAGCCCGAACTCCGGGTTGTTGACGAGCTCGTGCTCCTGGCGCTCGCGCAGCGCCTCGATGGTCAGCCGGAGCTGGTGCTCGGTCTGGTTCATCGGCTGGTTGTAGAGGTCGGCGACGCGGCTGTGCACCTTGAGGATGGTCTGGGCGACGCTCAGCTCGTACTCGCGCGGCTTGAGCTCGTAGTCCACGAAGGCGCCGGGCAGGTCGTACTCGCCCTGGTGGCCGGCGGAGAGGCCGATCGCCGCCTCGCCGTGCTTGTTCTGGGCCTGCTGGAAGCCGTTCAGGTACTCCATGATCTGCAGCTGGAGCGACTCGGAGCGGTCGTGCAGCTCCTGGAAGGACGGCCAGGCGAGCGCCATCACCGTGCCGGAGGTGGCGGCGCGGACGGTGTACGGCCAGGCACCGTCCTCCTCCTGGAGCGCCTCGTCGCCCAGGTGGTCGCCGTCGGCGAGGGTGCCGACCACCGTCTCCTCGCCGTACTTGCCGGTGCCGAGCCGGTCCAGCTTGCCGTGCGCGATCAGGAAGACCTCGGTGATCGGCGTGCCGGCCGTGACCAGGACGTCGCCCGGGGCGAACTGGCGCTGCACGAAGCGGCCGGCCAGCTCCTCCAGCACCGCGTCGTCCTGGTAGCCGCGCAGCACCGGCACCTCGGCCAGCGTCTGCGGGACGATCCGCACCTCGGAACCGGTCTTGACGAAACCCACCCGGCCGCGGCCGACCTTGTGGCGCAGGCGGCGGTTGACCCGGTACGTGCCGCCGGAGACCTCCACCCAGGGCAGCATCCTGAGCAGCCAGCGCGGGCTGATGCCCTGCATCTGGGGCGCGGACTTGGTCGTGGTGGCGAGGTTCCGCGCGCCCGCCGTGCTCAGTGACTGCTGCTGCCGGATCTCCGGCTGCGCGCCCGGCGCAGGAATACCGGCATTGGTTTCGGTCGACATAAGGGAGGCCCTTCGCATGCCCGATGAAGTGTCGCCTTGCGCATTCATGTTGCAGCTTCATGGTGGGCCCGTTCGGGGGCGTCCCGCAATCACTCATTCGAGTGGTTCCGAATAACCGAACAAATAGTACGACTAGATCACCTGATCGATATTTGTTCGACTATTTATTCGAAACTACCGGAACCCCGACCCGCCATCTTCCCCCATCGACCGCCCCGCCCGCGCCACCCCTTGACAGATCCGGTCCGCGCCCGCCCTGCCGTTCGAAGCCGTCGAACGGACCGCTAGGGTGCCCTGACCCTTCGTCAACTACGGTCCGGGAGGCGTCGCATGAACTCACCCGTACGGGTCTGGCTGAACCGCACCTACTCCGAGAACGTCCACTTCATCGAGCAACTGCGCACCGGCGCACGCCCGGTGGTCGTCCACGCGACCCACGCCGACCCGGACTCCCCCGTGCTCGCCGCCGCCGACCACGGCACCCCGGAACCCGCCGACCTGCCCACCGACGCCTACGTCCGCTACGCGCTCGACTACTGCGCCCGGCACTCCGTCGACGTCTTCCTGCCCCGACTGCACCAACTCGCCGTCGCCCTGGCCCTACCGGAGTTCGAGGCCCTCGGCACCACCCTGCTCTGCCCGCCCGCCACCGCGGTCGCCGCCTTCGCCGGCAAGGCGGACGGCTACGCCGCGATCGCCGCCGCCGGACTGCCCACCCCGCCCTGGTGGCGGGTCCGCACCCCGGACGAACTGCTGGCCGCCGTCGAGCGGATCGAGGACGACGGGCACACCGCCTGCCTCAAGCCCACCACCGGCGCGGGCGGCGCGGGCTTCCGGGTCCTCACCCGGAAACCGTACGACCCGGCCCGGCTGGCCGGCTGGGACCACCGGGTGCAGGTCGACCAGGTGGCCGCGGCACTGGCCGCCCCCGCCGCCGGGGGCGAGCCGCTCGACCTGCTGGTGATGCCGTACCTGGACGGGCCGGAGGTCTCGGTGGACTGCCTGGCCGACCGGGACGGCCGCCCGCTCACCGTGGTCGGACGGACCAAGGACGGCCGCCGCCGGGGCTTCACCACCGACGAGCGCTACCTGGAGCCGGTGCGGCGGCTGGTCGCGGCGAGCGGGATGGCGTACCTGTGCAACGTCCAGTTCCGCGAGTGGCAGGGGCGGCCGGTGGTCATCGACGTCAACACCCGCCCGGCCGCCGGGCTGTACCAACTGGGGCTGTGCGGGCTCAACCTGGCCTGGGACGCGGTGCGGCTGGCGCTCGGGGAGCGGGTCGAGGCCGGCGGGCCGCCGGACGTGGCGGGGATCGAGTACACCCTGGTGTCGGGGATCCAGCCGGTGCTGCCGCGGCGGGTGCCGGTGCGGTCGTAGGGGCTTGCCGACGGACCCTAGAGCGGGCCGTTCCAGTCCAGCGTCGGCTCCAGCACCCCCTCCAGGGTGAGCAGCCAGCGCTTCACGTCGATCCCGACCCGGCCGCCGCCGAAGCCGCCGATCCCGTCCGCCGCCACCACCCGGTGGCAGGGCACCAGCAGCGGGACCGGGTTGGCGGCCATCATCTGCCCGACCGTCCGGGCGGCCAGGCCGGGCTCGGTGACGTCCTCGAACACCCCGCTGCGGGCGGCCAGTTCGCCGTAGGTGACGGTCTGCCCGTACGGCACCTGCTCCCAGAGCGTGCGCAGCACGGCGCGGTGCGGCCCGGAGCTGAGGCTCCAGTCGATCGGCAGGCCCAACTCGCGGGTGCGGCCCACCAGGTAGGCGCCGATCCGCTCGGTCACGGCGGCGATCTTCGCCGGGTCGGTGCACGGCGGCACCTCGCCGTCCCGCCCGCCGTAACCGGCCGCCGCCACGCCCAGCGGCGTCACCGCGATGTGCATCGGGCCGCTGGGCAGCGGGGTGGGCACGGTCAGCCAGGACAACGACGACTGCGGCACGCTCGGGCCCCCGCCCTCCACCGGGTCGGACGGCGGGGGCACCGGCGTCCGAGGGGCTGGTCCGCCCCGCTCGCCATCGTACGGCGGGGCGGCGGAGCGCCGGAGGTGTTGTGCGGGCTCGGGGTGCCGGAAGGGAGCGGCCCCGGCCTCAGTGCTGCCCCTTGAGCTCCGCGGACAGCGCCCGCGCCCAGTGCGACAGATCGGCGCGGTCCGGCGCCCGGCCCTCGCACAGCACGGCGAGCTGCGCCTCGTTGATCCGGTTCGGTCCCGGGATCTCCAGCAGGTAGGCCAGTTCGGCCAGTACGGTGGCCAGCCGTTCGGCATCGGTGTGGTCCAGGACGGCCGCGGCCTGGTGGTGGCCGATGGTGAGCGAACCGGGCATGGTCAACCTCCTCCGTGACCCCCGCCCCTCCACCGTACGACCGACCCGGCCACCCCGCCCGCCGCGGAGGCACGCACGCGTGGGCGGAGCGACCGGCGGCACTCCGGGGCCGGCCGGTCACGGTGCGCGGTGGGCCGCACCGGTGGTGGCCGGGGGTGCGCCCCGGAGCCGTCCGAGGGGTGGGTCAGCTGCCCGGGCCCTCCTCCCAGCGTCGATTCCGTACGGCCGGTAGGCCCAACACTACGGCCCCGGCGGCCACTTGCCAGACCGCCCCGAGCAACAACACGTCACCGGCGCCGAACCGGTCCGCCAGCGGACCGGCCGCCGCCAGTCCCAGCGGGCCGAGGACGAAGGCGCCCAGCGCCCCGAAGGAGGTCAGCCGGCCCAGCAGCTCGGCCGGCACCCAGCGCTGGGTGGTGGTGCTGAACAGCGTCCCGCAGACCGCCGAGCCGACCCCCGCCACCAGCGCCCCCGCGACCACCCAGGGCAGCGCCACCCCCGCCGCCAGCGCCGCGGACGGCAGCGCCCAGGCCAGACCGGCCACGGTCGCCACCGCGAGCGGACGCCCCGGGCGGCGACCGAGCATCAGCAGCCCGCCCAGCACCGCACCGGCCCCGTACACGCCCATCACCAGGCCCCAGGCCCGGGCGCCGCCCAGCTCCCGCTGCGCGGTGAGCGGGCCGAGCACCAGGAACGGGGCCCAGACCAGCAGGTTGAACAGGCCCATCTGCACGGTGGTGATCCACAGCCACGGGCGCGCGGTGAACTCCGACCAGCCGGAGCGCAGTTCCCGCAGCATCGACTCCCCGCCGCCCGCCGGCACCCGCCCGGGCAGCCGGAGGCCGGCCAGCGCCAGGGCCCCGACGCCGTACGTCAGCGCGTCGATCAGCAGCACCGCGGCCGGGCCCTGGGTCGCCGTGACCAGCCCGGCCAGGGCGGGCCCGGCCACCGTGGACACCGAACGCGCCAGCCCCAGCAGGGTGTTGCCGTCCGCCCGCAGCTCCTCGCGGCGCACCAGAGCGGGCACGATCGCGCCGAACGCGGGCATGAACAGCCCCTCGCCGACCCCCCACACCGCCACCAGCACGACCATCGCCGGGACCGGAGCGTGCCCGGCCGCCAGCAGTGCGGCGAACAGCGCCTGGACGAGGCCGCGTAGGACGTCCGTGCCCAGCATCAGCCGGCGGCTGCCCAGCCGGTCGGCGATCACCCCGCCGGCCGGCAGGACCAGTACCACCGGGAGGATCCGGGCGGCCATCACCCAGCCGAGGTCGGTGCCGCTGCCGCCGGTGCCGCCACCCGCGCCGCCGCCGTCGAGCACCGCGAAGGCGACCGCGACCGGAGCCATCGAGGAGCCGAGGAGGGAGGTCGTGTACCCGACGAAGAAGCGGGTGAATTCACGCTCGCGCAGCACGGCGAGCCGGTCTCCCGGCCGCCGGGGGCGGGCCGGGGTCCGTTCGGTTTCCACTGCCATGGGCAGTCAGTCTGCGCGCGCCGGGGAGCCGGGTTCAAGGGTTTCCGGGGGAAAGTTGAGCCTTTTCGCCTCAATGTCTGGAGGGGCCGGTTCTGCCGCAGTAAATCGGCCCTTTCGTGGCCATTGAACTGCGGTTTACTGCGGATCACCGCTAACCTGGACGGTGATGCGAGACAGTCGTTTACTGCGGAAGAAGGCCGATGTGACGGAGCTCCCCCCGGTCGAGTACGGCCTCGCCGTCGAGCACTACCTGGCCGCCTCCGGACTCTCCGAGGGCTCCCGGCGGATCTACCGGATCGCCCTCCACACCTGGGCCTGGGCGCTCGCCGACCGACCCGCCCCCACCGGCCCCGAACGGCGGCGCGCCCGCCCGCCCGTCCTGCCGCTCGCCCTGCTCGACCACCCGGACGCCCCCGGGCGGCTGCACACCGCCGTCGCCCGCCGCGCCGCCGCCACCGACCCGCGCACGCTCAACCGCGAGCTCTCCACCCTGCGCGCGGCCGTGGCCTGGTGGCGCGCCCAGGGCTGGATCGACGGCGACCCGAGCACCGCCCTGCGCCCCGGCCCGCTGCCCGCCGAACCGGCGGAGGGCGGGAGCCGCACCGGGGGCGGGGCCAGGGCCGGGGGCGGCCCGCTGGGCAAGGAGCAGCTGCGCGCCCTGTTCGCCCGCCGGGCGCCGCTGCGCGAGCAGACGCTCTGGCACCTGCTGCACGAGTCCGGCGCCGCCATCGAGTCCGTCCTGGCCCTCGACACCGACCAGTTGGACCTCCCCGGCCGCCGCACCCGCCCCCGCTCCGACCGCCCCGGGCTCCGCTGGGGCACCGGCACCGCCCGGCTGCTCCCGCTGCTGGTCGCCGGCCGCGCCGGCGGCCCGCTCTTCCTCACCGACCGCCGCGCCCCGGCCGGCACCCCCGCCGCCGACCGCTGCCCCCACACCGGCCGCGCCCGGCTCTCCTACCGCCGCGCGGCCGAGCTCTTCACCGCCCACACCCGTCCGCTGTCCGAACCGCCCGGCGCCGGCTGGACCTTGCGGCAGCTGCGGTCCCGGGCCCGGTAGGCCGGACAGGGCCTGGCCGCGCGCCTTCGACTACCCCTCCGGCGGCATGACAGCGCGGCGGCCCTGCGGGAGCAAGTCGTCGAGTGCCGCCGACAGTTGGGCCGGTGACGGCCGGCCGGCCGGGTCGAGCCGCAGGCAGGCGTCGACCGCCCCGGCGAGCGGGCGGGGCAGCCGGCGGCGTCGGGACATCGGGGGCGCCGGGGTCAACGGCTCGCCGTCGAAGGGGAGTTCGCCGGTGGCGGCCTCGTACAGGGTGATCCCGATGCCCCAGACGTCGGTGGCCGCCGTGAGGTCGCCGCCCAGGAGCTGCTCGGGGGCGAGGTAGCCGTCCGTGCCGGCCCCCGGACGGCCCGGGCCCGGCGGGCGGGCGATGCTGAGGTCGAGCACCTTGGCGCGGCGGCAGTCGATCACCACGTTGGCGGGCTTGAGGTCGAGGTGCAGCAGGTGCCGGCCGTGCAGGTAGCGCACCGCCGAGCAGAGGTGCAGGCCGAGCAGCGTGAGGTCGGTGGCGGCCGGGCGGCGTGCGCTGCGGTCGATCAGGTGGGCGAGGGTCTCGCCGCTGAGCGTCTCCAGCACCGCGTACGGCTGCGGGCGTTCACCGGTGCCGTAGCCGCGCACCAGGTGCGGGTGGGTGAACGCGGTCAGCCAGCGGCCCTCCCGGAGCAGGCGCTCGCGCAGTTCGCGGTCGCGGCGGTGGTCGGGCCGGAGCACCTTGACGACGCAGCGGCAGTCGCGCTCCTCGCTCCAGGCGTCGTAGACGTCCAGCCAGCCGGTGCGGCAGAGGTGGGCGAGCACCTGGTAGCCGGGGGCGATCGGCGCCCCGGCGGTCATCGGCTCCCGGGAGCTCACCGCGCGACTTCCGTCGGGGTCGCGGCCCGGGCGAGCCGGGCGTAGTCGTCGTCGTGGGCGAGCAGGTGGCGGTGGCTGCCGGAGGCCACCACGCGGCCTTCGCGCAGCAGGACGATCCGGTCGGCGTTCCGTACGGTCAGCAGGTTGTGCGAGATCATGATCGTCGTCCGGCCGTTCATCAGCCGCCCCAGCGGTTCCAGGATCCGCCGACCCGACTCGGGGTCGAGACCGGTGGTCGGTTCGTCGAGCAGCAGGACGGGCGCGTCCCGGACCATCGCCCGGGCGATCGCGATCCGCTGGCGCTGGCCGCCGGACAGCAGCCGCCCGCGCTGGCCCACCACCGTGTCGTAGCCGTCCGGCAGCCGGCTGACGAACTCGTGGGCGTCGGCGGCCCGGGCGGCAGCCGTGATCTGGGCGTCGGTGGCGCCCGGGCGGCCGTAGGCGATGTTCTCCCGGACGGTGCCGTGGATGACCAGGGTCTCCTGCCACAGCACGGCGACCTGCTCGCGCAGGTCGGTCAGTGCCAGGTCGCGCAGGTCGATGCCGTCCAGCCGGACGGCGCCGCGCTCCGGGTCGTAGAAGCGCAGCAGGAGTTTGGCGACCGTCGACTTGCCGGCCCCGCTCGCGCCGACCAGGGCCACCGTCTCGCCCGGCTCGGCGCGGAGCGAGAGGTCGCACAGCGCGGCGCGGGCCGTGCCCGGGTAGCGGAACCACACCCCGTCGAAGGCCACCGCCCCGCGCACCCGGGCGGCGCGCAGCGGCCGCGGCGGATCGGCCACCTGCGGTTGCTGGTCGAGGAGTTCGATGATGCGCTCGGCGGCGGCCGAGGCCGAGAAGAAGCCGTTGCTGAGCCGCCCGATGCCCTGGATCGGACTGTAGAGCCGGCTCAACAGGGCGACGAAGACGAGGAGTTCACCGAGGGTGAGCCGGCCGTGGACCAACTCCCAGGCGCCCAGCCCGAGCACGATCAGCGCGCCGACCAGCTCCAGCATCTCCACGATCGGCGCGAACAGGGCGCGCAGCCGGGTCGCCGCCATGGTCGCCCGGAACCGCGCCAGGTTCTCCCGCACGAACCGGTCCTGCTCCCAGTCCTGCCGGTTGTACGCCTGCACCAGCGCGATGTTGCCCAGCGTCTCCTCCGCGAGGGCGCTGACCGAACCGCTGCGGCGCCGCCGCTCCCGGGACGCGTCCTTCACCCTCGTCGAGAACCGCCGGGCGGTGAGCCAGAACAACGGCGCGACCACCAGCGCGGTCAGCGCGAGGTCCCAGCGCAGGTAGAACAGCACCCCCAGGAAGACGGCCAGCTCGGCGGCGTACGCGACCGCGTCCAGGACGCCCGAGAGCAGGAAGGTCTCGACCGCCTCGACGTCCGCGGTCAGCCGCGACAGCACGTCGCCGAGCCGCCGTCGCTCGAAGAAGCCCAGCGAGAGGCCCTGCAAGTGCCGGAACACGTCCGCCCGCAGGGCCAGCAGGAAGCGCTCGCTGACCCAGGTGGAGAGCGTCTGGTCCGCGAAGTCGAGGGCCCCCGCCACCACGGTCAGCCCGGCGTAGCCGAGCGCGACCGGAAGGAACAGCCCGAACCTGCGCGGCACCAGCACGTCGTCGACGACGATCTTGAACAGCCAGACCATGGCCGCGTCGACGACCGGGCCGAACAGGACGACCACCACCAGCAGGGCCAGCCAGCGCCGTCCCCCGCGGGTGTAGGGCCAGAACCGCCGGAACGTGCGCCGCAGCGACACGGCCGGCGCCGGGGCGACGACCGGATCGGTCCGGCCGTCGCCGTCACCGGTGTCGACGGCCGTCAACCGCCGCAGTGACCGCACTCGCTCGTCCTGACCAGGGGACCGGAAGCGGTCCGTCGGTCGTCAGTGCCCGTGCTTGTTCTTGCGGCCGTGACGACGACCGCGACTGGTCGTGTTGTTGGTGTTCCGGTCCTCCTTGTCGTGCCCGCGGTCCTTGCGGGACTGCCGCATCGCCGGCAGGAGGTTGGCGAGGATGCTCATCACTGCCACCTTTCACTCGGTCGTACCCCCACACCGGGAGGTACGGACGGGCGGGCGGGGATGCTCAGCGGTGTTCGGCGCGGGCCCGGTTCGGTCTCCTGACGGGGCCGTTCCCGCGTACGTCACGGGCTCGGCCCCGCCTACGTCACAGGGCCGTTCCGGCGGGCCCGGGGACCGTTACCCAGCCGATGGGCGACCGTGACGCGGCCGGGCGGGGACTGCGACACGGCCCTCCTAGCGTCACTGACGACGCACCGGCCGTACCAGCACCACGGGCCGCGCCCCCGGTGCGCCGTTGGCGGGAACCGCGGTCCCGCCACTGACGCGTCCACCAGAGCCACGAAGGAGACCCCCGCCATGAGCAGGAGCCGTACCGACCGTTCGCCCGCCCGCCGTCTGCTGGCCGTCTGCGCACTGACCGGCGCCGCACTGGTGACCGTCGTCACCGGCGGACAGGCCTGGGCCGACGGCACCCCGCAGCCGGCCCCCGCCAAGCCGTCCGCCGCCCCCTCCAACGCCGCGCCGGGCGGCGCGGCCGTCGGCGGAGTCCGTCCGAGCGCCGCCCCCGCCAAGCCCGGCCAGCCGTCGGCGTCGGCGCCCGAGGGCGCCGCCCCGGCGGTCGCCACCGCCACCGCCACCCCGTCGCACGGCCCGGCCGGCTCCCAGCCGCAGGTCCGCGAGGTGCCGAAGGGTGCCGCCCAGGCCGGTGACGGCTCGGGCGCGACCGACGGCAACGGGCTGATGCTGGTCGGTGGCGGCGCCGTCGCCGCCGTCGGCGCCGGTGCGCTGGGCTTCGCCGTCCTGCGCCGCCGTTCCGGTGCGCGTGGCTGACACCCGTCCCGGGTCCGCCGGGCACCCCGGCGCCCTTCCCCCGCACCCGGCCGGGCGGGGAAGCGGCGCCGGGGTGCCCCCGGCGGCGGGGACCGACCGGCGGGGCGGTCGTGGGCGGCGGCGGGCCGCCCCGCCCGGCCCGAGCCTGCTGCGGCGGAGCGTCTTCGGTACGGCCGGCCTGCTCTGCATCGCCCTCGGCAGCACCCTCGCCCTGTCCGGCCGCGACACCCCGGTGGTGCGGATCGAGACCTCCGGCCACGCCCCGGCGGCCGGTGCCCCCGCCGCCGGCGCACCCGCCACCGCCCCCACCGCCGGCGCGCCCGCCCCGGGCGGCGCGCCGACCGCCGGTGACCAGCCGCTCGCCCCCTCGCCGCCGAACCGCCTGCTGATCCCCTCGATCGGCGTGGACGCCCCGGTGACCGACCTCGGCCTGAACTCCGACGGCACCGTCCAGGTGCCCTCGGCCGACCACGCCGACCAGGTCGGCTGGTACCGCAACGGCCCCGCCCCGGGCGAGGCCGGCCCCGCCGTCCTGATCGGCCACCTCGACACCAAGAACGGCCCGGCGGTCTTCAAGCGCCTGCCGGAACTCCACGTGGGCGACCGGATCGGGATCCGGCGGGCGGACGGCCGCACCGTCGACTTCACCGTCCGCAGCCTGCTCCAGGCCGCCAAGGACCGCTTCCCCACCGACGCCGTCTACGGCGACGCCCCCGGGCCCGCGCTCCGGCTGATCACCTGCGGCGGACGGATCGGCCCGGACGGGCACTGGACGGACAACATCATCGTGCTGGCCGACCCGGCCTGACCGGGCCGGAGCCGGGCCCGGTAGAACTGGGGACGACCACGGGGAGCGACGAACCGACGCCGCGCCCCACCGCGTCCCACTCCGGGACCCGGACGCCCGACCGCCTGACGTCCGACACCAGACGCCGGACGTCCGACGCCCGACCGACCGCCCGCCTGACGTCCGACACCAGACGCCCGGCGTCAGAGGCCCGACCGCGACCGAGGAGGACGAGCACCGACCGTGGCAGCACCGACCCCGCTCCGCCGCCGCCCCGGCGCCGTCCCCGCGGCCGCCCTCGCCGTCCTCGCCGCCCTGACCGCCCTCGGGGTCCTGGCCTTCGGCCGCGCCGCCCCCGGCGGCCTGCGGGACGACGGTCCGCGCCCGGCCGTCGCCCCGCCCAGCCCGTCCGCGGTGGCCAAGCCGCTCTGGCCCGACCTGGCCACCGCGCCGCCGCCGCCCACGTCCCCGACCGACGCCACCTCCCAGGCCCCGCCGCAGCCCGTACCCGACCTGACCGTGCCCGGGCACGACCTCACCGCCGTCGACGTCCGCGCCCTGCTCGCCAAGGACCCGGCGGTGAGCGCCGAGGAGCGCCGCGCGCTCGACTCCTGCGCCGGGTGCGAGGTGCGGGCCCCCGAGTTCCGCGACCTCACCGGGGACGGCCGGCCCGAGCTGATCACCGCCGTCGCCACCCCCGGGGCCCTCGTGCTGCACGTCTACACGCTCGCCGAGGACCGGGTCGTACCGATCCTGCGGGCCCAGGTCCAGCAGATGTCCAGCGCGGCGACCGTCGACTCCGACCTCTGGCTGTACGAGCCGACCACCTACGCCACCCGCACCAGCAGCCACTACCACTGGGACGGGCACCGGCTCGCCCTGGTCGAGCGGCGGGTGGACGGCGTCGGCCTGCTCCCGACCGCCGACCCGGGCGCCGAGGCGACGTCCGCCGCCGGCTCGGACCGCGTCCCCGTGCCCGTCCCCGGCCCGGCGCGCCCCTCCTCGGGGCCGAAGCAGCCCCCGGCCGCCGGGGTCGCCTCCCCGTCCGCCGCCCGACCCACCTCCCAGCCGTCCGGCCCCGCCGTCGTCCCGGAAGCGAAGCGATGACCACCGCAGCCGCCCCCGCCCAGCCGCACATCCTGCTCGTCGAGGACGACGAGGTGATCCGGGAGGCCACCAGGATGGCCCTGGAGCGCTACGGCTTCCCGGTCACCACCGCCGCCGACGGCCTGGAGGGACTGGAGGCCTTCCACGCCGTCCGCCCCGACCTGCTGCTGCTGGACGTCATGCTGCCGCTGCTCGACGGCGTCGGCCTCTGCCGCCGGATCCGGGAGGAGAGCCAGCTGCCGATCCTGATGATGTCGGCCCGCACCGACCCGGTCGACGTGGTGTCCGGCCTGGAGGCGGGCGCGGACGACTACGTGGTGAAGCCGTTCGAGAGCGCCGTCCTGGTGGCCCGGATCCGTACGGTGCTGCGGCGCGTCCGGGTCGCCCCGGCCGTCGAACCCGGCCCGGCCGCCGCCGTCACCCCGGCCCCCGAGGTCCTCGACGACCCCGTCGCGCCCTCCGCCGCCTCCCTCCGCACCGTCGACGGGCTGCAGGTGGACACCGACAGCATGGAGGTACGGGTCGACGGCCGCCTCGTCCCGCTCACCCCCACCGAACTGCGGCTGCTGCTGGAGTTCACCGCCGCCCCCGGCATCGTGCTGGAACGTTCCGCGCTGCTGGAGCGCGTCTGGGACTACGAGTGGGGCGCCGACACCCGGGTGGTGGACGTCCACGTGCAGCGCCTGCGGGCCAAGATCGGCTCCGGCCGGATCGAGACCGTCCGCGGCTTCGGCTACAAGCTGCGGCGCCCGGCATGACCCCGCGCCGGCCGACCCTGCGGCGCGTACCCCTGCGACGCCTGGCCCTGCGGCGCATATCCCTGCGGCACATGGCCCTGCGGCGCATGACCCTGCGCCGGCAGATCGCGACCGCCGTCGCCACCATCTCCGTCCTGGTCGCGGTCACCGTCGGCCTGCTGGTGCACCAGGCGATGATCCGCCAGCACGTCGACCAGGCCCGCACCGCGGCCGCCACCGCCCTCGGCTCCGCGCTGACCGACTACGGCCGCGGCACCCCCGGCCCCGGCGCCGCCGTCGACGACCCGGCCCTCCCCGCCCGGCTGCGCGAGCTCGCCGCCGCCGGCCGGCAGGGCTCGCTCCTCGCCGCCGACCCGCAGGGCGAGTCGATGTGGGCGGCGGGCCCGGTCCAGGGCGGGGTGCTCTCCGTCCGGGTGGACTTCACCCAGGACCGCCGGGCGATCGCCGACCTGGACCGGATCATCCTGATCACCGTGGTCGCCGCGGTGTTCACCACCGTGCTGGCCGGCGTGCTCGTCGCCGACCGGATCAGCCGCCGCCTGCGCACCGCCGCCACGGCCGCCCGGGGCATCGCGGCCGGCGGCACCGACACCCGGATCGGCGAACTCGTCGACGGCAGGGACGAGGTCGCCGACCTCGCCGCCGCCGTCGACCTGATGTCCCGCACCCTGCACCGCCGCCTCGCCGACGAACAGCGCTTCACCGCCGACGTCGCCCACGAACTGCGCACCCCGCTCACCGGCCTGGTCACCGCCGCCGAACTGCTGCCGCCCGGCCGCCCCACCCAACTGGTGCAGAACCGGGTCCAGGCCCTGCGCGCCCTGGTCGAGGACCTCCTGGAGGTCTCCCGCCTGGACGCCGACGTCGAATCCCCCGACCTCTCCGCCGTCCCGCTGGAACGCGCCGTCCGCCGCACCGTCACCCTCACCGGCCTCGACGTCACCGTCGACATCAGCTCCGACACCGCCGGCACCTCCGAAACCGCCGACCGGCAGGTCCGCACCGACCTGCGCCGCCTCGACCGCATCCTCGGCAACCTGCTGCTCAACGCCCACCGCCACGGCGCCGGCCCGGTCGAACTCCACGTCGACGGCCGCCGCATCACCGTCCGCGACCACGGCCCCGGCTACCCCGACGACCTCCTCCACCACGGCCCCCAGCGCTTCCGCACCAACGCCCCCGAACGCGGCCGCGGCCACGGCCTCGGCCTCACCATCGCCACCGGCCACACCCGCGTCATCGGCGCGACCCTCACCTTCAGCAACCACCCCGCCGGCGGCGCCGTCGCCACCCTCACCCTCCCGCCCGGCTAGGGCTGTCCGGCGTTCAGCGAACTCCCGCCCGGCCACCCCCTGTCCGCCACCGGCGAACTCCCGAACCGCCACAGCCTCTGGATTCCGCCGACGCCGGACGGAACCCTGGTGCCGTGACAACCGGCGCCCCGGGACGACCGGCGCGCCGGGCCCGGGGAGGAGCGGACGTGACGGACGAGGACGCGGCGTGGCGGCGGCGGGAGGAGCTCAGCCGGCTGGCCGCCACGCACACGGTCGCCATCGACGCCCCGGGGAGCCTCGGCTCCGGGTTCCTGGTCGCCGAGGACACCGTGCTGACCTGTGCCCACGTCGTCCAGGGCCACCTGGAGGTGACGGTGACGGCCCAGGGCCGCACCCTCGTCGCCGACGTGGGCGCGGTG
Organism: Kitasatospora sp. NPDC059146; assembly: GCF_042786665.1. Classification (NCBI taxonomy): domain Bacteria; kingdom Bacillati; phylum Actinomycetota; class Actinomycetes; order Kitasatosporales; family Streptomycetaceae; genus Kitasatospora; species Kitasatospora sp. NPDC059146. The sequence continues at coordinate 72,286 of NZ_JBHZCY010000015.1, forward strand.
TTCCCCGAACCCGACCCCGCGGTCCGGGTCCAGGGCTTCCCCGACCTCGCCCTGCTGCACCTCCGGGAGCCGCTGCCACTGCCCGGTGTGTGGCTGGGCGAGCGCGCCCCCCAGGAGGGCACCGAGGTGGTCGTGCACGGATTCAGCCACGAGACCCTGGAGTCGGGCCCGCAGCACGACAGCCTGCGCCTCCACGTGGCCGGCGGGAGCGGACGGTTCGTCAGGCTCCAGGGCGACCGGGTCGTCGCGGGGTTCAGCGGCGGCCCGGTGCTCGACCTCCGGACCGGCCGGGTGTGCGGGGTGCTCAAGACCTCGCGCGACGACCGGCAGGAGGCGGGCGGCTGGCTTGTCCCGGTCGACGCGGTGCGCGCCCACTTCCCCGCCCTGGCGGAGGCCAACGACGGGCACCACCGGCCCGGCACCGACTGGTGCGACCTCGCGCTGGACCGGGCCGGACGGCAGAACAGGCTGTTCGGACGCGACGGCCCCCGGCCGAGCAGACGTCCGCCGACCCCGGCCCAACTCCTCACCCACGGGGCGATGCCGTTCCTGGACCGCCCGGAACTGGCGGACCTCCGACGGTGGTGCGACGAGGAGCCCGACCTCCTGCTGCGTCTGCTGCACGCGCCCGGCGGCTCCGGCAAGACCCGGCTCGCCACCGAACTGTGCGGCCTCATGGGCGGGGCGGGCTGGATCGCCGGCGTCGCGGAGCGGAAGGCGCTGGACCGGCCGGAGTGGACCGCCGGGCTCACCGCCGCCCTCGCCGACGGGATCCCCGTGCTCGTCGTCTTCGACCACGCCCAGGCCCGGCCGGAGGACGTCTGCGCCCTGCTCGAACACGTCGACCGGTACGGGCCCGACCGGATGCGGCTGCGTGTGCTGCTGCTCGCCCGCGCGGACAAGCCGCTCTGGCAGGCACTGCAGAGCGGCCTCGACGACGGGGTACTGGCCGACGCGAGCGTGGTCCAGCTCGCCAGGACCGTCCCCGCCCCCGGGGACGCCTCCGTGGCCGCCACCGCCTTCCGGGTCTTCGCCGAGCGGCTCGGCTCCCCGCGACTCACCCCGCCGTCCACCCTGGACGCCCGCGCCGACCGGGAGGGCTCGCTCCTGGGGGTGCTGGCACTCGCGCTGGACGCCGTCCTGACGCTGCGCCAGGGACGCACCTGGTCCCCGGACGGCGATCCGCTCGAACGGGTCTGCGACCACGAGATCAGGATCTGGCACTCCACGCTCACCTGGTGGGATCCCCGGGAGCCGTCGTTCGCCGGCGAGAGCGGCAGGCTGCTGGCCGCGGGGCTCCTGCTGGTCCCCACGCTGGCCCCCGGCAGGCAACGGGCCGATCTCGTCGCGGTGTTGGAGCAGGTCCACGCGGCGGTCCTCCCGCACCGGCCGGTCCCCGACATGCTCCGCGTCAGCACCGCGCTGTGGGCGGTCTACCCCGCCGAGGGCGACCAGGTCGCCCCGCTGCGGCCGAACCGGATCGGCGAGGTCCTCGCCCGCCGGGTGCTCAGCACCCCGGAGAGCTCCGGCCACACCCACGCGTACCTCACCGCGCTGCTGTCCCCCACCCGTACGGACCCCGCCCGTACGGTCCCCACCCGTACGGACCCCGCCCTCGCCGGGCCCGCGCAGGAGCGGTTCGAGGCGGCGAAGGCGGCCGTCGAGGTGCTCGCCCGCGCCCGCGGCTGCACGGACGTGGGCCGGATCGCCGCCCACCCCGCGCACCGCGCCCTGGACGCCGTGCTGGCGCGCGCCGTCGCCGACCGGCCGGACGTGCTCCTGCCCGCGCTGGCGGCGAACGGCGCCCTGCTGCCCCACGCCGAGCCCCTCGCGGCCGTCATGCTGACCGCCCTGGAGTCCTGCGAGCCCCCGCTGCTCACCGCCGTGGAACAGCGGCTGCCCGGCTATCCGTCGAGCATGTCGCCGGTCTCGGTCGTCGTCCTGCGCCGGCTCCTGGAGCTTCCCGACGAGGAGTTCACCGAGGCGGACCAACTGCTGAGGCTGCGCAGGCTGGTCGGCTACAGCCTGCGGCTCGACGACGTCGACCCCGACGGCACCGGCCACGGCGGCGCCGACCCCGACGACACCGGCCACGACGGCACCGGCCACGGCGGCGCGCGGGACACGGCGGCCCTGACCGCGGCCCGGCAGGCCGTCGGGCTCAGCCGCGACCTGGTCCAGCAGACCGGACGCCACCTCCCGGAGTACGCGACGGCGCTCCACAACCTGAGCCTGCTGCTGCACCACGCCGGCCGGACCGTGCCCGCCCTGGAGCAGAGCAGGTCCGCGGTCGCCCACTACGAGGAACTGCTCGCCGACACCGAACCGAGGGACCGGCTGCGGCAGGTCCGGCTGCTCGACACCGCGACCGCGCTGAGCCTCCTCGCCGTACTGCGCCTGGAGGACGGCCAGGTGGACGCGGCCCACGGCGAGGCCGCCCGCAGCGTACGACTGTGCGAGGCGGCCGCTCCGGGGGTCCGGCAGGAGGCCACCCTGCTGTCCTGCGTCGAGGTGCTCGCCGAGTGCCACCGGCGGACCGGCCGGACCGCCGAGGCGGTGGCGGCCGGCGAACGGGTCGTCACCCTGCTGCGCGACCTGGCCGAACGGCACCCGGGACGCTACCTCGCCCGGCTGCCCGACGGGCTGCACCGGCAGGCGCTCGCCCTGATCGGCGCCGGCCGGGACCGGGAGGCGTACCTCGCCATGCGGGAGGCCGCGCACCTGCGCGCCGACCTTCCCGCCGGGAACCGTCAACGCCTCGCGGCCCAACGGCAGTCCCTGCGGGTGCTGGTCCAACTCGGCGGCGAGATACGGGAGTTTTCGGCCGAGACGAACTCTTGGGTGGAGCAACTGGCCGCCATGGGAGATCATGGCGAACGGGGCCGTCCCACCGGAGGCCCACCCGACAGCCGGTAGGGAGCGCCATGACCATCGACGACCGGACGTCCGCCGCGCCCGCCCCGATCCTGCGCCACGAGGCCGTCGAGGTCTTCGCGAACCGCTTCGGGCAGCTCAACAACGACCTCGTCGTCGGCCCGGGCGGCGCACCCGGCAAGTACCTCCGCTGGCAGTGGGCGCAGACCGGCGTGGTGGTGGTCCCGGTCGGCCCCGAGGGCATCGCCCTGGTGCCCTCGTACCGCTACCCGGTGGGCGCCGTCTCCCTGGAGTTCCCGCGCGGCGGCTGCGAGCCGGGCGAGAGCCCGGAGGAGGCGGCCGCACGCGAACTCCGGGAGGAGACCGGCCTCTCCGCCTCCTCCGTGCGGACCCTCGGACTGGTGCACGCGGACACCGGGCTGATCGAGACCGGCATCCACGTCTGCTGCGCCACCGTGCTCCCCTCGGAGGAGGGTTCCGCCCGGCCGGAGGCGATGGAGTCGGTGAGCCCGCCGGTCTGGGTCTCCCCGGAGGAGATGGCGGAGTGGCTCCGCGGGGGCCGGATCACCTGCGGGGTCACGCTCGCCGCCTACGCCCTCGCGGCCGCCGACTCCGGCGTGCTGTCCCCGACCGTCAGGGCGTGATCAGCCGCCGAGGGTGATCATCCGGTGCAGCGGGTCGAGGTGCCGCCGCGGCCCCGTCGCCACCCGCACCTCGTCGCCGTCCGGCGCGGCCGCGCCGAACCCGGCCACCACGTCGAGCGAGAGGTCCCGGGCCCCGTCGAGCGGCGCCCCGCGGACTTCGAGGCCCACCCCCAGCCGACCGGTCACCGTGTCCTCGTCCAGCCGGAAGCGCATCAGCCGGGTCTCGCTCCGCAGCCGCGCCCACGCCAGGCCGTCCGTACCGCGGAAGGTGCGCTCGAACGCCTCCAGCATCCACGCGCTGAACTCGCCGACCGACTGCCGCAGCACCGCGTCGTCCGGCCGCAGCCCCCGGCGCACCTGGCCGAGCTCCCGCACCAGGGCGTTCCGGGAGGGCTGCTCGACGGCCTCCAGCACCACCTCCAGGGGGAGTTGGGACAGCAGGAGGTTGTCGAGCAGGACGGCGGGCAACCCGGCCTCCTCCACGATCCGGCGGCTCCGCGCGGCCGACAGGGTGCCCGACCCGTCCCGCGGTCCGGCCATGCCGACGTCCAGCACGCCGGGCAGGGCCCGGCGGTAGGACTCGCCCGCCCACTCGTCCACCGACTGCAGCGCGAGGATCAGCTCGGCGCTGCTGCCCGGGTCCTTCACCCGGTACTTGTCCAGCCAGTCCCGGAGCGCCTTGTAGTCGAAGGGCTGCTGGTCGGCGATCCAGCTCCGCGCGTCCTCCAGCGCGGTCCGGGTGCCACCGGTGGCGTGCCGGCCCGCGACGTCGATCCTGGCCAGCACACCGGCCTTGAAGCGCGCCGCCACCGCCGTCCCGTCGTAGCCCACCGCGTGCGCCGCCGACATCGCCGTCAGCCGTGCGACGTAGCCGGGCTCGGGCACGTTCGTCACGTTCCGCCGCCTGTGGTCGTCCCTGATCTCCCGCAGGGTCCTCCCGGCGCGCACCGCCACCCGGATCCGGCCGGACTCCAGCAGCGGGGCGAGGTCCGGCAGTTCCGCGCCCTCCTCCGCCCACGGGACCTGCCGGGCCTCCTCGGCCGAGACCAGCGCCCTGAAGTACCGGTTGTTGAGGCTCTGCGAGTCCCCGATCAACAGGGCGTCGGCGAAGAGCACGTGCAACAGCACCCGGGACCGCAGGTCGGACGCCCGGTCGATCGGCGCCGCGGCGTGCGGCTCCACGTCGGAGAGGTAGATGCGCTCCGCGCCCGCAGGCGGCGATTCCGTGCCCATCGGTACCAACCCTTCGCCCCTCCACCGGAGTTCCCGTCGGGGATACTAGAGCGCCGGCCGACCGCCGGCTTCAGGAATCCCGCATTTCGATTGCGCGGAATCGACGCCATCTTTGGAGGCGGAATGTCGGACCTCGTCCGGGTCGAGACACCCGACGGAGGCACCTTCTGGGCCCGCGTCGAGGACGAGGGCGGCCCCCGCGACGTGGCCTTCCGCGGCCTCACCTACCGGCTCGACGACCTCACGGACACCCTCCATGCCGTCGTGGGCAGCGTCCGCTCGGGCCTGCGGGCCGCCGCCCCGGACGAGTTCACCCTCGAATTCGGCATCGAGCTCTCCGTCAAGTCCGGCCTCCTGGTGAGCGCCGTCGCGGGATCCAGCGGCAAGGCCTCCCTCAAGGTCTCGGCGACCTGGAAGAAGGACGAGGGAACCACCGCCACGGTGCGCCCCGAGGCCGAAGAGGAAGAGACAGAGGAAGCGGAATCGGAATCGGAATCCGAAGAACCGAAGGAATCGGGCCCACCGGCCGCCGCCAGCGATTGACCACGTCCCGCACGGACGCCCCGACACGCGGAGGGGCCGACTCGATCATGATCGAGTCGGCCCCTCCGGCGTCTCCGCCACGGAGCCCCCTGTCGGGTTCGAACCGACGACCCCCGCTTTACAAGAGCGGTGCTCTGGCCAGCTGAGCTAAGGAGGCACGGTGGCCGTCCGCGATGGATCACGGCGGCACCGGGGGCAGTCTACCGGGCCGGGGTGGTGGGGTGGGGGGATATCCCGGGGTTGGCGGGGTGGGTGGGCGTGATGGAACCGATGCGGAAAAGCGGGCGGCGGGGGGCTGACAAGCGGCGGAAGCGCAGGTAGCGTCGCCGGGAGTCGGTGTGTGCAGTGGTTCAGACCACTGCCCGGCCGACCGAGACGAACGAACCCCCTTTACTCGGATCGTCCGGCACGTTCCTGCCGGTGAAGGAGAGAACGACCATGGCTTCTGTCACGTACGACCAGGCGACCCGTGTCTACCCCGGGGCGACCAAGCCGTCGGTGGACGCGCTGGACCTGGAGATCGCGGACGGCGAATTCCTCGTGCTGGTCGGCCCGTCGGGCTGCGGCAAGTCGACCAGCCTGCGCATGCTGGCCGGTCTGGAGGACGTCAACAGCGGCGCGATCCGGATCGGCGACCGGGACGTCACCCACCTGCCGCCGAAGGACCGGGACATCGCGATGGTGTTCCAGAACTACGCGCTCTACCCGCACATGACCGTCGCCGAGAACATGGGCTTCGCGCTCAAGATCGCCGGCGTGAACAAGGCGGACATCCGCATCAAGGTCGAGGAGGCGGCGAAGATCCTCGACCTGACCGACTACCTGGACCGCAAGCCGAAGGCGCTGTCCGGCGGTCAGCGCCAGCGTGTCGCGATGGGCCGGGCGATCGTCCGCCAGCCGCAGGTCTTCCTGATGGACGAGCCGCTGTCGAACCTGGACGCCAAGCTCCGCGTCTCGACCCGCACCCAGATCGCCGGCCTGCAGCGCCGCCTGGGCATCACCACGGTGTACGTCACCCACGACCAGACCGAGGCGCTCACCATGGGCGACCGGGTCGCGGTGCTCAAGGACGGTCTGCTCCAGCAGGTCGACACCCCGCGCAACATGTACGACAAGCCCGCGAACCTGTTCGTGGCCGGCTTCATCGGCTCGCCCGCCATGAACCTGGTCGAGGTGCCGCTGGTGGACGGCGGCGTGAAGTTCGGCGGCTCGGTGGTCAACATCTCCCGCGAGGACCTGGCCGGCGCCGCGACGGACAAGACGGTGACCGTCGGCATCCGCCCCGAGCACTTCCAGATCGTTCCGGCTGGCGGCATCGAGGGTGTCGCGGTGACGGTGAACGTGGTCGAGGAGCTCGGCTCGGACGGCTTCGTCTACGGCACCACCCAGATCGGCGGCGTGGACAAGGACCTGGTCGTCCGCGTGCCCGGCCGCCAGATCCCGGCCCGCGGCGAGACCGTCCACGTCGTGCCGACCGCCGAGGAGACCCACGTCTTCTCCACCAGCACCGGGGCCCGCCTGGGCCGCTGACGCCCGGCACACCTCCCCTCGCACGGGGCAGCTCCGGAGCCCGTCGGACCGTTCGCGGTCCGACGGGCTCCGTCCGTACACCCCCACGTCAACACGGTGCAGGGACAACCCGGACACCCTGTCACTCGATGGCGTGACGGAGGGCGATCCGGGGCCTACCCACCGCTACTCTCCTGAGGGTGAAGCAGCTTGTGCGCCGTATCGGCCAGACCGTCGCCCTGACCCTGCCGGTCGTCCTGGTGACCACCGGCACCCTCGCCGTGACCCGGGTCCCGTGGGCCCCGCCGACCGCGCTCGACCAGCAGGTCGTGGCGGCCTCCAGCGGCGACGGCGTCGGCATCGGGCGGTCGTCCGCGGCCGCCGCCAGGACGGACGGGCTCGCCCCGCAGGACTCGCTGCGGGTGGCGCTGCTCGACGAGCTGCGCGCCAAGAACCCGTCCGCCGCGCTGGACCTGCTGGAGCGCTCGATGCGCGAGCAGCCGTCGCTGACGCCGTACTGCACCTCGCTGGCCACCGAGTTGGGCAAGGCGGCGGTCCGCAAGTACCAGGGCGACGTACAGCGGGCCCGCTCCTTCGCCCGCCCGGTCTGCGACGGCGCCTTCGCGGCCGGCGTCGTCGGCTGACGGATCCCCGGACGGCCGACCGATCCCCGGAAGGCCGACGGCATCGTCGGCCGACGGACAGCCGGGCGGTCGGCGGATCACCGGAAGGCCGACGGCATCGTCGGCCGACGGACAGCCGGGCGGCCGGCGGATCACCGGACGAGCGGTCCACTTGAGGCGCCAACCCCCTTCCGGCGCCCTATTGTTCAGCCATGACCGCTGACTCCGGCACCACCGCCGACCTCGCGTCCCCGCAGCCCCACCACACCCGGCCGACCACCACTCCCGTCACCCAGGCCGTGATCCTGGCCGGCGGCCAGGGTTCCCGGCTGCGCCCCTACACGGACGACCGCCCCAAGCCGCTGGTCGAGATCCCGGGGACGGGCACGCCGATCCTCGGCCACCAGCTGGCCTGGCTGGCCGCCGAGGGCGTCACCGACGTCGTGGTGTCCTGCGGTCACCTGGCCGACGTGCTGGAGGAGTGGCTCGACACGGCGGACCTGCCGCTGCGGGTGCGCACCGTGGTCGAGGCCGAGCCGCTGGGGCGCGGCGGCGGGCTCAAGTACGCGGCGAAGGCGCTGCCGCGCCCGGACGAGCCCTGGTACGCCACCAACGGCGACATCTGGACCCGGTTCAGCCTGCGCGACATGGCCGCCTTCCACCACGAGCGGGACGCCGTCGCGACGCTCGCGCTGGCCCGGCCGCGGATCCCGTGGGGCGCCGTGGAGACCGACCAGTTCGGCAACGTGCTGGACTTCATCGAGGCCCCGCCCTCGCCCTTCCTGATCAACGCCGGCCTGTACGTGTTCAGCCCGGAGTTCGCCGAGCTGCTGCCGGACGTGGGCGACCACGAGCGCACCACCTTCCCCCAACTCGCCCGCAGCAAGCGGCTCGCCGGGTACCAGCTGCCGCAGGGCGTGTACTGGCGCGCGATCGACACCGCGAAGGACCTCACCGAGGCGGCCAAGGAGCTCGCCGCCTACCGCGACAGCTCCCGCTGACGACGCGGAGACCGGCCGAGAACAGGCGGAGGACGGGCACAGGCCCGGCGAGGGCAAGCCCGCGGAACCGCCGAGCAGCACGACGGCCGGGTGCTACCCCACGGAGCACCCGGCCGTAGCGCGTCCGGCGGCCTCAGGTGGCGGTCGGCGTCCCCGGACGGGAGGACTGCCCACCGGCCTGCCCGTCGGCCTGTCCACCGGCCTCTCCGCCGGACAGGCCGGCCAGCGGCCCGCTGCCCAGTACCGGTCCGCTGCCCAGCACCCCGCCGAGCAGCCCGGAGCCGTTGCTCGGGCTGGGCTTGGGCGCGTTGCCCGAGCCGCCGGGGGCCGGGGTCCGCTGGGCGGGCGCGGAGCCGGACCCGGCGGACGGCGCGGCGGGCGCCGGGGAGGAGCCGCCGGTCTCGGGCTTGCCGGAGTGCTTGCCGCTGGGCGTGGCCCCGGCCGACTTGGCGGGGGCGGTGGACGGCGTGCCGGCGCTCGGGGTGGGGGGGGCCGGGCGGGGGGCGGCGGGCTGGGGCTGGGTGGACGCGCCCTGGCCGCCGGGGGCGCCGGACGGGCTGCCGGACGGCCACACCGGGGTGCCGTAGTCGCCGGACGGTCGGCCGGGCTCCTGGTGCGGGCGGCCGCCGGTACGGACGGCCGCGCCGAGCATCGAGCCGAGCAGCAGGGTGAGGCCGACCACGACGGTGGTGACGACCGCGCCGCGGCGCAGCACCCGGCGGCGCAGCGCACCGGGGGCACCGGTGCCGATCCGGCGCCAGGCCTCCAGGTTGAGCCGTCCGTCGAGCGAGGCGAACGGCGCCCCGGCGATCAGCAGCGGGCTCCAGGCCGCGAGGAAGATCAGGTCGGGGGTGTCGTAGACCGGGACGGCCCGCCAGCTGACGGTGAACAGCAGCACGGCGGAGAGCAGCATGGCCGCCCCGGCGGCGAGCCGCTGCCACAGGCCGAGGACGGTCAGCACGCCGACCACGATCTCGGTGAACGACACCACCAGGCCGGAGCCGACGGGGTGCGCCATCGCGAAGGCGAGCAGCGGCTCGGCGACCTTCCACGGGTGCAGCGAGGAGAGCCAGCGCATCATGGAGCCGCGCTCGCCGCCGTCGAAGTACACCGGGTCGCAGAGCTTGCTGAACCCGGCGTAGACGGAGAGCGAGCCGAGCACCGCGCGCAGCGGCAGCAGCACCAGGCCGAGGTCGACCCGGCGGCCGGGGTACCAGGGCTGCTTGCCGTCGGCCGCGGAGGCGGCGGAGACCTCCGGCAGTTCGCCGCTGGGGGTCCAGCCGTGCGGCTCGCCGACCGGGCCGACGCCGGCGTCGGTGGCGGTGCCGCTGCCCTCGCGCGGCTGGCGGGGGACGGTCCGGGCGCCCGCGTAGGCGGGCAGCACCTGGGTGTCCGCGCCGTCGGGGCCGGCGCCGCCGGGCGCGCCGTTGGTCCGCACCGCTTCCAGGAGCCGGGTGGCCGCGAGGTCGCCGGGGGCCGCCTGGCCGGTCCAGGTGACGGCGGTGACCCGGCCCTTGCGGCGCTGCGCGCCGCCGGCGGCCCCGGCCGCGGCTCCGGCCAGCGCCGGGACGGCGGAGGCGGGCACGACGACCTGCGGGGTGACCAGCGGACGGCGGATCAGGCCCTGGTTGGCGTAGGGGTCGCCGAACGCGGCGCCGGTGGACAGCAGTCCCGCCGGGGCGTCGATCAGCGGCGCCACCGGGGTGCCGAGCCGGAGTCGGAAGCTCGCCTGGGTGCTGCTGAGGCGCGCGGGGTCCGACGGCACCTTGACGGTGTCGATCCCGGGGCCCGCCTCTATCCCGGTGCTGCCCCCGCCGAACAGGGGGCGCCGAGGTGTTCTGGTGTCCACGTCCACGCCCGTCTAACCGGGTGACGGCCGCTTAGGACACTCTCCCGGGTGGATGTCCGGCGCATACTTGAAGTGATCATGAGAAAAGCGATCGGACCCGGTCGGGCCCGATCGCTTTTCACTCGGATCGCGGAGAATTCAGAAGTTCTCCTGCGGACGGGGGTCCGTCCGTGCTGGTCCGGACCTGCCGGGAATCAGCGCTTGGCGCGCATGCGGGCGGCCTCGTACAGCACGATGCCCGCCGCGACACCGGCGTTCAGCGACTCGGTCAGGCCGCTCATCGGGATCCGGACCCGCATGTCGCAGGTCTCGGAGACCAGGCGGGACAGGCCCTTGCCCTCGCTGCCCGCGACGATCACCACGGGGCCGTTCAGCAGCTCCAGGTCGCCCAGCTCGGCCTCGCCGTCGGCGGCCAGGCCGACGACCATCAGGCCGGCCTTCTGGTAGGCCTCCAGGGCGCGGGTCATGTTGGTGGCGCGGGCCACGGGCAGCCGGGCGGCGGCGCCGGAGGAGGTCTTCCAGGCACCGGCGGTCATACCGGCCGCACGGCGCTCGGGGATGACCACGCCGTGCGCGCCGAAGGCGGCGGCGGAGCGGACCACGGCGCCGAGGTTGCGCGAGTCGGTGACCCCGTCCAGCGCGATGATCAGCGCGTCCTGGCCGGCGTCGGAGGCCTCGGCGAGCAGGTCCTCGGGGTGGGCGTACTCGTACGGCGGGACCTGCAGCACCAGGCCCTGGTGGTTCATCCCGCCGGTCATCTGGTCCAGCTGCGCGCGCGGGGCCTCCATCAGCGGGATGCCGCGCTCGTTGGCGGCCTGGAAGGCGTCGCGCACCCGGTCGTCGGTGTCGATGAACTGCTGGACGTACAGGGCGTTGGCGGGCACGTCGCCCTTGAGCGCCTCGACCACCGAGTTGCGGCCGAAGACCAGCTCGGCACTGCCCGCGCCGCCGCGGCCGCCCCGGCCGCCGGCACCGGCCCGGCGCATGCCGGCCCGGGCCTTGGCGTCCCGCTCGCGCTTGATCGCGGCGTTGGCGGCCCGCTGCTTGGGGTGGCCCTTGCGCTCCTCACCGGGCGGGGTCGGGCCCTTGCCCTGCAGCGCCTTCCGGCTGTGCCCGCCGGTACCGACAGCGGCCCCCTTCTTCGACCCGGGGTTGCGGCGGTTCCTGCGCTGGCTGTTGCCGGCCATGGCTGTACTTCCTGTCTGTCCGGCATGCCCGGCCGCTCCGCTCGGTGCGGCGGCGGCCGACGGCATGCGCTACGTCATGCGGGAGGGCCGCACCGGTCCGGTACGGCCCACCCATCACCCCGATCGTCAGATGGGGTTACTGGCTGTTGATCGTCCAGCGCGGGCCGGACGGGGTGTCCTCGATCACCAACCCGGCCAGGCCGAGCTGGTCGCGGATGGCGTCCGCGGTGGCGAAGTCCTTGCGCTGACGCGCCGCCTGCCGCTGGTCCAGGACCAGACGGACCAGCGAGTCGACCACACCGTGGAGGTCCTCGCCGCGCTCCGCCCCGGCCCACTGCGGGTCGAGCGGATCGAGGCCCAGTACACCGAGCATCGCACGGACCTCGGCCAGTCGCGCCACCACGCTCTCCTTGTCGTCCGCGTTCAGGGCGCTGTTGCCCTGGCGGACGGCGGTGTGCACGACGGCCAGCGCCTGCGGGACGCCGAAGTCGTCGTCCATCGCCTCGGCGAAGGCCGACGGCACCTCGGGCGCCGCGTCGACCTTGCCGCAGCGCTCGACGGCCCGCTGGATGAAGCCCTCGATCCGGCCGAAGCCGACCTCGGCCTCGCGCAGCGCGTCCTCGCTGTACTCGATCATCGAGCGGTAGTGCGCGGCGCCCAGGTAGTAGCGGAGCACGATCGGCCGCCACGCCCGGACCATCTCGGAGACCAGCACCGAGTTGCCGAGCGACTTGCTCATCTTCTCGCCGGCCATGGTGACCCAGGCGTTGTGCACCCAGAAGGCGGCGAAGTCGTCGCCGTAGGCCTTGGACTGGGCGATCTCGTTCTCGTGGTGCGGGAAGATCAGGTCCAGCCCGCCGCCGTGGATGTCGAAGGCCGGGCCCAGGTACTTGTGCACCATCGCCGAGCACTCCAGGTGCCAGCCCGGACGGCCGCGGCCCCAGGGCGTCTCCCAGCTCGGCTCGCCCGGCTTGGCGGCCTTCCACATCGCGAAGTCGCGCTGGTCGCGCTTGCCGGTCTCGCCCTCGCCCTCGGGCTGGCGCAGGTCGGCGAGCTTCTGGTTGGAGAGCGCGAGGTAGTCGGGGTACGACTTCACGTCGAAGTAGACGTTGCCGTCGACCGCGTAGGCGTGGCCCTTCTCGATGAGCCCCTGCATCATCTCGATCATCTCGGGCACGTGCCCGGTGGCCCGCGGCTCGACGGTCGGCGGCAGGCAGCCGAGCGCGTTGTAACCGTCGTTGAAGGCGCGCTCGTTCTCGTAGGCGATCTGCCACCACGGCGTGCCGAGCTCGCGCTCCTTGGCGATGATCTTGTCGTCGATGTCGGTGACGTTGCGGACGAAGGTCACCTGGTAGCCGCGGTAGGCGAACCACCGCTGCATGATGTCGAAGTTGAGGCCGGACCGGATGTGCCCGATGTGTGGCGCCGACTGGACGGTAGCGCCGCACAGGTAGATCGAGACACAACCCGGTACAAGCGGGACGAAGTCGCGTACCTGTCGGGTGCTGGTGTCGTACAGACGAATGCTCACAGCGTCAAGCGTAGTGGGCGGCGGGGGGTGCCCCGCGACATTAACCGGGAACGGACCGGGCATTCCCCGGGGAACGGCGGGACCGCCCCGGGGAATCGCGGCCCGTCCGGCCGGTCAGATGCTGCCGACCACCTTGCGCGGGCTGAGCCGGACGACCACCCGGACGTCGTCCGGACCGTCGAAGCCGTACTCCTGGTCACCGCGGTACTTGAAGCCCAGCTCGTTGATCAACTCCCGGCCGCCCTCGGTGGTCAGCGTCACCGAACCGCGGACCTCCAGGTACTCGTACGGGCTCTCCGGCGGGTTGATCACGATCGAGGCCCGCGGGTCCTTCACCAGGTTGAGGTGCTTGCGGCGGCCCTGGACAGTGGAGAACAGGATGTCGTCGCCGTCCCGCTTGACCCAGACCACCGAGGACTGGGGGCTGCCGTCCGGCTGGATCGTGGAGACCACGGCGAAGCTCTTGCCGTCGATCAACGCCTTGGCGCGGTCGGAGAGTTGGGAAGTCATCGGGAACCTCTTCTCGTCGGCGACGGTACGACCCGGGGGTGAGCTCCGCACGGGCCCGGACCGAACCCTACCGATCCGGGCCCCCGCGGCATTCGGTGAACACCCGTCAACAGCCGTCTGTTTCCGGCCGGACCGCCGACGCCCGCCGACCGCCCGACGCCCGCCGACCGGCCGGACCGCCGGCGAACGGCTCAACGCCGTTCGTACACCAGGGCGGTGGCGATCGCGGCCAACCCCTCGGCCCGGCCGGTCAGGCCCAGGCCGTCGGTGGTGGTGCCGGAGACCGAGACCGGCGCTCCGGCCGCCTCGGACAGCGCGGCCTGCGCCTCGGCCCGCCGCTTGCCGATCTTCGGCCGGACCCCGATCACCTGGACCGCGATGTTGCCGATCTCGAAGCCCGCCTCGCGCACCAGCCGGGCCGCCTCGCCGAGCAGCTTCACCCCGGAGGCCCCGGACCACTCCGGGCGGTCGGTGCCGAAGTGGGCGCCCAGGTCGCCGATCCCGGCGGCCGAGAACAGCGCGTCGCAGGAGGCGTGCGCGGCCACGTCGGCGTCCGAGTGCCCGGCCAGTCCGTCCCCGGCGTCCGGCCACTCCAGTCCGGCGACCCACAGCGGGCGGCCGGCCTCGAAGGCGTGCACGTCCGTGCCGATCCCCACCCGGGGGATCAGGGGCTCAGTAGTCATCGGCGGCCCTCCGGCGGGCGAGTACGGCCTCGGCGAGCACGAGGTCCAGCGGACGGGTGACCTTGAACGCCTCTTCGTGGCCGGGCACCACGACGACCGTGCCGCCGTAGCGCTCCACCAGTCCGGCGTCGTCGGTGACGGGCACCGCGTCGGCGCCGCCGGCGGCCTCCTCGGCCAGCGCCTTGGCGTGCACCTCGACCAGGGCGGCCCGGTCGAAGCCCTGCGGGGTCTGCACCGCGCGCAGGGTGGCCCGCTCGGGCGTGTCGAGCACCGGCTCGGGGCGGCCCGGGTTCGGCTCGACCCGCTTCACGGTGTCGGCCAGCGGCACCGCGGGCACCACCGCCGGAGCCCCGGCCCGGACGGCGGCCGCGACGGCGTCCACCACCTCGACCGGGACGAGCGGACGGGCCGCGTCGTGCACCAGCACGATCTCGACGTCCTCGGGGATCGCCGCCAGGCCCAGCCGGACCGACTCCTGGCGGGTCGCGCCGCCGGCCACCACCCGGACGTCCTTGCCGGCCAGCCCGTGGCCGTCCAGCAGGGCGACCACCTCGGCCACCCCGTCGGCGGGCGCGGCGACCACCACCAGGCCGACCGCCCGGCTGCGGGCGAGCGCCCGAACGGCGTGCACCAGGAGCGGCACCCCGCCCAGTTCCCGCAGGGCCTTCGGGGCACCGGGCCCCAGCCGCTCACCGCGTCCGGCGGCGGGCACCACTGCTGCTGCAACTGCTCCTGACGCGTTCAGGTTTCACTCCTTCGGCGAAGTGGGTATGGCCATGGCGTGCCCGGCGGGCGCGGGGCCCCTTCCGAAGAACGACTGGTCCACTGCCCGCCGCACAACTGCGCAGAAACGGTGCAGAAACGGTCTTGCGGGCCTGGACCGGATCGGGTGGGGGGCGTCGTCCGGACACGCCTCAGCGCCCGGAGTGCCACTGCACCACCCCCGGACGGTTCGTCCTGGGAGCGGCACGCCGGCACCGGGCGCTGTGGGCGGTGGGGCGGAAGCCCGACTGCACTACGAGGCGAGCACCTCGTCGAGCAGCGTCTCCGCCTTGTCCTCGTTGGTGTTCTCCGCCAGCGCGAGCTCGCTGACGAGGATCTGGCGCGCCTTCGCGAGCATCCGCTTCTCGCCGGCCGAGAGGCCGCGCTCGCGCTCGCGACGCCAGAGGTCGCGCACGACCTCGGCGACCTTGATAACGTCGCCCGAAGCGAGCTTCTCCAGGTTCGCCTTGTAGCGACGGGACCAGTTGGTCGGCTCTTCGGTGTACGGTGCGCGGAGCACCTCGAAGACCCGGTCCAGACCCTCCTGGCCGACCACATCGCGCACGCCGACGAACTCCGCGTTCTCGGCGGGCACGCGGAGCGTCAGGTCTCCCTGCTGCACCTTGAGCACCAGGTAGGTCTTGTCCACACCTTTGATCTGGCGAATTTCGATGGCCTCGATCAGCGCGGCCCCGTGATGGGGGTAGACCACCGTGTCGCCAACCTTGAACGTCATGTGACAGGACCCCTTCCGTGGCTTTCCAGAATAACACGCCTTGCGGCCCACCCGAAGGGCGTTTTCGCAGGTCAGGGCCGGTACCGGGGCTTGACAAGGACCCCCGTGACGTGCTGCGACCGATGTTCGAGGGGGGCTTCCCGCAGGTCGGAGGCGGTTCCGAGGTCCGGCGAAACCCTTGCGCAACACCCCCGCAACCATGATTGGATCTTGAGCTTTCGCCCTGTTCCGGGCCGTGACCGGATCGTTATTCGATCTTGGTCGAAGCTTGTCCTACCGATGACCGGTTCATGCCATGGGTACGGCCGGACGGCCCCCGCGGGGCCCCGGGAGTGCGACACGGGGACCACCCCGTGAGGAGCGCATAAGTGAGGTCGATAATCTGAGACCTGACCTGTCGACACGTGACCTAGGAGTAGCCGCCGCATGAGCCGCAGCCTTCGACGCGGCAGCATCGCCGCCATCGCCGCCCTCGCCATCGCCTCGCTGTCCTCCTGCGCAGCCAGCAACACGCCGGACACCCTGCAGATCAAGCCGGACAACGCGGCGGCGACCCTTGGGACGAACCTTCGACTGAACAACATCGTGATCGTCACCGGGGCCGGTACCTCGGGTGACTACACGGGCCCCACCAACGTGGTCGTGAACATCTCCAACACGGCGACCACCCCGGCCGAGCTGCAGTCGATCACCGTCGGCAACGCTTCCGCCACCTTCGCGGACGCGGCGGGTGCTCCGCAGCCCACCCTCGTCATCCCGGCCGGCAGCTCGGTCGCGATCGGCGGCCAGGGCAACCCCTCCGCCTCGGTGAGCGCGGCCGCCGTCCACATCGGCGGCTTCGCCAACACCACCTTCGCCTTCAAGGACGGCCAGAAGGTCGACGTCCAGGCCGGCGTCAGCCCGGACTCGGACAAGAACCTCTACAAGGGCTTCGGCCCGACCCCGGCGGCCGTGCCCTCCAAGAGCACCTCCCCCGCCGCGACCGCCCCGACCACGCCGGGCACGCCGGCCACGCCGCCGGCCGGCACCACGCCGAGCGCCCCGGCCACCCCGGCCACCCCGGCCACCGGTGCCGGCACGGCGACCACCCCGGCCGCCCCGGCCACCGGCACCACCGCGCCAGCCGCCCACTGACACGACGCGCTGCCGACCGGGCGCACCCCGACGCAGCGCGCGAAAGCCTCCCGCCGGCCCTTCCGGGGCCTGCGGGAGGCTTTCGCGTGCCCCCGTGGGCCGCGTGGCCGCGTGGCCGCGTGGCCTGACCCTGTGGCCGGGCAGCCAGGCAGTCGGGCAGGAACGCGGGAGGCCCCCGCCGACGACTGCCGGCAGGGGCCTCCCGCGTCCTCGTCCCTCGCGGGCCCGCGGTTTACGGCTCGAACTTGTAGCCCAGGCCGCGGACCGTGACCAGGTAGCGCGGCGCGCCCGGGTCGGGCTCGATCTTCGCCCGCAGGCGCTTCACGTGGACGTCCAGGGTCTTGGTGTCGCCGACGTAGTCCGCGCCCCAGACCCGGTCGATCAGCTGCATGCGGGTGAGCACCCGGCCCGCGTTGCGCAGCAGCATCTCCAGCAGGTCGAACTCCTTGAGCGGCAGGTCGACCTTGGCGCCGTCCACCGTCACCACGTGCCGGTCCACGTCCATCCGGACCGGGCCCGCCTCCAGGGCGCCCGGGCCGCCGCCGTTGTCGCCCGCGCCGCCGTCCTCGCCGCGGCGGCGCAGCACCGCGCGGATCCGGGCGACCAGCTCCCGGGTGGAGTACGGCTTGGTGACGTAGTCGTCAGCGCCTATCTCCAGCCCGACGACCTTGTCGATCTCGCTGTCCTTGGCGGTCACCATGATCACCGGCACGCTGGAGCGCACCCGGAGCTGGCGGCAGACCTCGGTGCCCGGCAGGCCCGGGAGCATCAGGTCGAGCAGGACGAGGTCGGCACCGTTGCGTTCGAACTGCTCCAGGGCGTCGGGGCCGGTCGCGGCGACGGCCACCTCGAAGCCCTCCTTGCGGAGCATGTACGAGAGGGCGTCGCTGAACGACTCCTCGTCCTCGACCACCAGTACTCGGGTCACGATCAGGCCTCCGGGGCAAGCTGGGTTGTCTGTGTCAGGGGTTGTTCCCGCTCCCCGGCGGGGAGCGAACGGGCCGCACGCTCGGTGCGGTCCGCGGTGAGGGTCCGGGGTGCCGTGGCGGGCCCGGCGGTGTCGGCACCGGGCTCGGCGCGGCGTGCGCTGCGGGGTTCGTCGTGGTCCGGCGCGGCGTCGACGGCGTCGAGGTGGTCGTCGAAGTCCTCGCCCAGGTCGTCGGCCGGGGCGTCGTCCAGGTCGTCGTCGTAGTCCTCGTCGGGGGCGTCGGCGGGGGCCTGGCCGGCGGGCAGGCGGATGGTGAAGGTCGAACCCTGCCCCTCCACGCTCCACACCGAGACGGTGCCGCCGTGCGAGGCGGCGACGTGCTTGACGATGGACAGGCCGAGTCCGGTGCCGCCGGTCTGCCGGGAGCGGGCCGGGTCGACCCGGTAGAAACGTTCGAAGACCCGCTCGCGGTCCTTCTCGGAGATGCCGATGCCCTGGTCGGTGACCGAGATCTCGATCAGCTCGCCGTCCGCCTCGCCGAGCGCCGCGGCGCTGGAGATCCGGCGGGTGGCGATGGCCACCCGGGTGCGGGGCGGGCTGTAGTTGACGGCGTTCTCCACCAGGTTGCCGAGCGCCGCGGCGAGCTGGCCGCGGTTGCCGTGCAGGTAGAGCCCGGCGATCCCGCCGGCCGCGATCAGGATCTGCTTGGCGGCGGCCTGCTGGCGGCAGCGGTCGATCGCCTCGGCGATCAGCTCGTCCACCGCGACCGGCTCCGGGTCGACCATCAGCCGGTCGTCCTGGACCCGGGAGAGGTCGATGATCTCCTGCACCAGGCTGGCCAGGCGGGTCGCCTCGACCTGCATCCGGCCGGCGAAGCGCTGCACCGCCTCCGGGTCGTCGGACGCGTCGGCGACCGCCTCGGAGAGCAGCGACAGGGCGCCGACCGGGGTCTTGAGCTCGTGGCTGACGTTGGCCACGAAGTCCCGGCGGACGGCCTCCACCCGGCGGCGCTCGGTCTGGTCCTCGACCAGCACCAGCACCAGCCGGGAGCCCAGCGGGGCGACCCGGACGGAGACCGCGAGCGGCTCGGACGCGCGGGCCGCGCCGGGGCGGGGCAGCTCCAGCTCCACCTGCCGGATCTCGCCGTCCCGGCGGGTGGCGCGGGCCAGGGCCAGCATCTGGTCCACGGCGACCGCGCCGCCGCGCACCAGGCCCATCGCGTACGCGGCCGAGCTGGCCTTGACCACCTCGTCGCCCTCGCCCAGCACGATCGCGCAGGAGCGGAGCACCGAGAGCACGGTGTCGACCCCCGGCGGCAGCGGGGGTTCCGGGGTGCCGGTGCCCAGCGTCTGGTACCGGCCGTACTGCTTGCCGCTGGTGTACTTGCCCTTGGCCTGCTCGCGCTCGCTCCAACGGAAGGCGATGGAGGCGGTGAGGCCGACACCGAGCCCGGCTATGGCGCAGGCAGCGGCAGCGGCCACGTTCACGTCCATGTGGCCAGCGTAAGCGCACGGCCTGGCCACTCCCCAAGGGCTGGGTCAAGGCATCGACCAGGCGTTGCCGAGAATTCACCTCCACGTAGCTACCGATTCACCGCACCGGCCGTGCGCCGTCGCCCGAACGGCACAGAGTTGGCCATGCAGCCCGTGTGGGAGAGATCGGTGCGCCGAAGAGCGGCCACGGTCTCGGGTGTGCGCGTACCATTCGCGCCACCAGCAGCGGTCACCCGGACACCGGAACGATGGTCGGACGGGCTGACCGGTCGGCACCGCCACCGACACAGCTACTGAGGAGAGAACATGCGCGACGCGTACCACGAGGAACTCGATGCGATCGGCGACAGCCTGGTCGAGATGGCCCGGCTGGTCGGGTCGGCCCTGGGCCGGGCCACCACCGCTCTCCTGGACGCGGACCTGGCGCTGGCGGAGAGCGTGATCGCCGCCGACGAGAAGGTCAACGAGCTCCACCACGAGCTCGAGAACCGCGCCATCGACCTGCTCGCCCGGCAGCAGCCGGTCGCCACCGACCTGCGGATCGTGGTCACCTCGCTGCGGATGAGCGCCGACCTGGAGCGCTGCGGGGACCTCGCCCGGCACGTCGCCAAGGTCGCGCGGATGCGCTACCCGGACTCGGCGGTGCCCGCCGACCTGCACTCCACCGTCCTGGAGATGGGCCAGCTCGCCCAGCGCCTGGTCGCCAAGGCGGGCCTGGTCATCGCCACCAAGGACGTCGACAAGGCCCTGGAGATGGAGCAGGACGACGACCGGATCGACGCCCTGCACCGCGAGCTGCTGTCGCACCTGATCGACGAGCGCTGGCACCACGGCATCGAGACCGCCGTCGACATCACCCTGGTCGGCCGCTACTACGAGCGCTTCGCGGACCACGCGGTGTCCGTCGCCAAGCGCGTCGTGTACCTGGTGACCGGCGAGCACGTGGCCGAGTTCGTGGCCGCCACCGAGGCGGCCGAGGCAGCCGGGGCGGAGTGAGTGCCGCTCACCCCCGGGGGTGAGTAAACCTGTGGCGAGGGTGGTGCGGGTGCACGGATTTCCGGACGCCCCACCACTGCGCGCCTGTTGACGCTCCCTCCGAACGGCCGCTTCACTCAACGGTGGGGGCACCGGAGTGTTCCCGTCACTAGGAGGGAAGAGCTCGATGAAGGCCAACCCGACCCGACCGGCATCCGCCCACCACACCGTCGAGCCGCCCGCCCCGAAGCTGCTGCCCGTCCTCGCGGCCGGTTGCGGCTGCGGCCCCGGCTGCGGCTGCGGCTGCCAGTCCGGCGCGCCCTGCCAGTGCGGCGGCGCCGACGGCGGCTGCTGCGGCGGCCACTGAGGCACGGCTGCCGGAACGGCCGCCAGGACAGCCGCCGAGGCGTCCCGGGGTGCGCGGTCGTGCACCCCGGGACGCCCGCCCGGCCGTTCCGGAACCGTCAGAACTGGACGTCGGTGCAGGAGTAGAAGGCGTTCCCGGTGTCCGCGATCGTCCAGACCGAGACGACCACCTGGTGCCCGGTGCGCCCGCCCGGGAGGGTCGCGGTGTGGCTGAGCGTGCCCGGCACCTGCCGCCCGCCGTAGGGGACGGTCAGGAAGGGCGTCAGGTCGAGGTTGGCCCGGGTGACCGGCTGGCTCGCGTCGTAGCCCGGCTTGGTCAGGTAGTACCGGAAGTCCGTGGTCGCGTGCCGGGCGGTGAACTTCCAGGTGAAGGTGAGCCGCTGGCCCGCGGTCACCGGCGTGGCCGGCCAGGCGCCGCCGTGCGGGTCGTCCAGCTCGGCGAAGCGGGAGTTGCCGCCGGCGCAGATGGTGCCGTCGGAGGGCCCGCCGGCCGGGAAGCCCTTCGGCCCCTCGACGCTCTGCGGCTCCCACTGGATGTCGCCGCAGTCCCACGGGACGGCGTTCGCGCTCTCGTCGCAGAGCGCGGCGCGGCTGGGCGGCGTGGTGATGAAGCCGTGCGACTGGGCCGGGAGGGCCAGGGTGAGCGGGATCGCGAGCGCGGCGACGGCCGCCCCGACCAGATGACGTGTGCGCATGGTGCTCCTCCGTGGGGGTGGATGGAGAGTGCGCCGGGGCGCAGACGCGCGCGCGTTGGGGGTGCGGCGGCCGGGACATGGGGGAATCCTTGGCATGCCTGCGCCAGCCCGGTGCCCCCACGGTAGGAGTCGGCGCCACCGCCCGTCAATGGTCTGAACCATTTTCGAGCCCATCCCAACTCCCGCCCCACACCGGCCGGTTGAACGAAACAGGCCCCGCCCCCGGCGAACCGGGAACGGGGCCTCGTCGGCAAGCGGGTTACTTCTTGCCCTGGTTCTTGACTGCCTCGATGGCCGCCGCGGCGGCGTCGGCGTCGAGGTAGCGGCCGCCCTTGGCGAGCGGCTTGAAGTCGGCGTCCAGCTCGTAGACCAGGGGGATGCCGGTCGGGATGTTGAGGCCGGCGATGTCGGCGTCGGAGATGCCGTCGAGGTGCTTGACCAGCGCGCGCAGGCTGTTGCCGTGGGCGGTGACCAGGACGGTCTTGCCGGCGGCCAGGTCCGGGACGATGGCGTCGTACCAGTACGGGAGCATCCGGTCGACGACGTCCTTGAGGCACTCGGTGCGCGGGCGCAGCTCGCTCGGGATGTCGGCGTAACGGGCGTCGCCGGCCTGCGAGTACTCGGCGCCGTCGGCGAGCACCGGCGGCGGGGTGTCGTAGGAGCGGCGCCACAGCTGGAACTGCTCCTCGCCGAACTCGGCCAGGGTCTGGGCCTTGTCCTTGCCCTGGAGCGCGCCGTAGTGGCGCTCGTTCAGGCGCCAGCTGCGGTTGACCGGGATCCAGTGGCGGTCGGCCTTGTCCAGGGCGATCTGCGAGGTCCGGATGGCGCGGCGCAGCAGCGAGGTGTGCACCACGTCGGGAAACAGGCCCTCGGCGGCCAGGAGCTCGCCACCGCGGGCGGCCTCCTTCTCGCCCTTCTCGTTGAGGTCGACGTCGACCCAACCGGTGAAGAGGTTCTTCTGGTTCCACTGGCTCTCGCCGTGACGGAGCAGGATGAGTCGGTAGGTCGTGTCAGCCATGGCGCCCAGCTTAGTGGAGGGCGGGAAAACCCCTGGTGGGCACCTCGGGGGATGAGTAATGTGTGCAGCGCTTATCTGCCACTTACATGCGTCGGGCGGTCGGGCCCGCCCGCGCCGCCCGGCGGACGCCTGCCCTCGGGAGCCCCCACATGCTCGTCGCCCTGGCCGCCAATCCCCGGATCCGAAGACTGGTGCGCGAGACGGTGGGCGGGCTGCCGAGGCAGTTCTGGTGGCTCTGGGTGAGCACGCTGGTGAACCGGCTCGGTTCGTTCGTGGTGACGTTCCTGGCCCTCTACCTGACCGTCGAACGGGGGTACTCGGCCTCCTACGCGGGCCTGGTGGCCTCCTTGTTCGGCGCCGGTTCGGCGGTCTCGGCGATCGGCGCGGGCGTGCTCACCGACCGGATCGGGCGCCGCCCCACGCTGGTCGCCGCCCAGCTCGGCACCGCCGCCTCCACCGCCGTGCTCGGTTTCATGGACGGCCAGGTGGCGATCGCCTCGGTGGCCTTCGTGGTCGGCCTGTGCAACAACGCCACCCGGCCGCCCACCTCGGCGATCATCGCCGACCTCGTCCCCGCGGAGGACCGGGTCCGGGCGTACTCGCTGAACTACTGGGCGATCAACATCGGCTTCGGCCTGTCCGCCGCCGCGGCCGGGCTGATCGCCACCCACGGCTACCTCACGCTCTTCCTGCTGGACGCCCTGAGCACGCTGGTCTGCGCCGTGGTGATCTTCATCCGGATCCCGGAGACCAGGCCGCAGGCCGTACCCGGCAAGGCCGGGGACCCGGCCGAGCCGGGGATCAGCCTGCTCACCGTGCTCCGGGACGCCCCCTTCATGGTGCTGGTCGGGCTGACCCTGCTGGTCGCCCTGGTCTTCCAGCAGGGCAGCACCACGCTGGCCGTGGACATGGGCGCCTCCGGCATCTCGTCCACCCAGTACGGGCTGGTCGTCGGCCTGAACGGGCTGCTGATCGTGGTGCTGCAGATCCCGCTGACCCGGTGGATGGAGGGCCGTTCACGGACCGGGATGCTGATCGCCAGCTGCCTGCTCACCGGCTGGGGCTTCGGGCTGGCCGCGCTGGCCGGCTCCTCGGCCTGGCTGTTCGCGCTCTCGGTGGTGGTCTGGACGGTCGGCGAGATCCTGCACACCCCGGTGATGATGGGCCTGGTCGCCGAGTTGGCGCCGACCCACGGACGCGGCCGCTACCAGGGCGTCTACGGGCTGTCCTGGTCGCTCGCCTCGCTCCTCGGCCCGGCGGGCGGCGGGCTGCTGCTGCAGTACGCCGGTCCCGTGGTGCTGTGGACGGTCTGCGGGGCGATCGGGACGGCGGCGGCGCTCGGGTACGTGGTGCTGGCACGCCGGACCGGTGCGACGGGGCGCCGGCGCACCGGGGCCGTATCGGAGGTGACGGCCGTGGCGGCGCCCGTCGCGGAGCCGGCGAAGGCCCCGGCCGACGCCTGAGTGCCGCCCGCCCCGGTCAGTCGGCGGCCGGGGCGTCGGCAGCCGTGGCGTCGGCTGCCGGGGCGGCCAGGTGGGCGAAGGCGGCCAGGTTGCGGGTGGACTCCCCGCGCTTGGTGCGCCACTCCCACTCGCGCCGGATCGCCGAGGCGAAGCCCAGCTCCAGCAGGGTGTTGAAGGGCTCGTCCGCGTTCTCCAGCACCGTCCCGAGCAGCCGGTCGACGGTGTCCGGGGTGAGCGCCTCCAGCGGCAGCCGGCCGGCCAGGTAGACGTCGCCGAGCGCGTCCACCGCGTACGCGACGCCGTAGAGGCGGGTGTTGCGCTCCAGCAGCCAGCGGTAGACGGCCTGGTGGTTCTCGTCCGGGCGGCGGATCACGAAGGCGTTCACCGACAGGGTGTGGTCGCCGACCCGCAGTGCGCAGGCGGTGTTCAGCTTGCGGGTGCCCGGGAGGGTCGCCACCAGGGTGTACGGGTCGGCGGCGGCCGGCTCCCAGGCCACCCCGGCGTCGTCCAGGGCGGTGCGCAGGAGGGTCAGGGCCTCGTCCTTGGTGCGGATTGCCATGGGGGTGACGTTACTCGGCGGTACCCCCGGCGCGCAGCCGCCGACCCGGCCAGGACGCCGACCCGGGCCAGGACGCCGCCCGGCCCGGGCGTCGGCGCTCAGCGGCGCCGGGCCACCGCGAGCCGGCCGGCCGGGCGGGCCAGGCTGCCGGCGTAGACCTCGGCGGTGGAGGCCGCGGCGGTGTCCCAACCGAAGGCGGCCGCGTGCCGGGCGGCCGCCGCCCCGCGCCGGGCGACCAGCGCCGGGTCGGTGACGTACGGCTCCAGTGCACGCGCCCAGGCCAGCGGGTCGTGGCCCTGCACCAGGCTGCCGGACTCGCCGTCCCGCACCGCGACCGGCAGGCCGCCGACCGAGGCCGCCACCACGGGGGTGCCGCAGGCCTGGGCCTCCAGCGCCACCAGGCCGAAGGACTCGCTGTACGAGGGCATCACCAGGGCCGTCGCCGCGCGGTACCAGTCCGCCAGCCGCTCCTGGCCGACCGGCGGGTGGAACCGCACCACGTCGCCGATGCCGAGCTGGGCGGCGAGCTTGTGCAGGCTCTCCGGCCGGGCCAGCCCGGTGCCGGACGGCCCGCCGACCACCGGCACCACCAGGCGCTCGCGCAGCCCCGGACGGGCCTCCAGCAGCGCGGCGACCGCCCGCAGCAGCACGTCCGGCGCCTTCAACGGCTGGATCCGCCCGGCGAACAGCAGCACCGCCGCGTCCTGCGGCAGGCCCAGCCTCGCCCGGGCCTCGGACCCGGCGCGCGGGCCGCCGGGGCGGAAGACGTCCAGGTTGACCCCGGGGTGGACGACGGCCAGCTGGTCCGGCCGGGCGGCGTAGTGCAGCGCCAGCTCGGCGGCCTCCTCGGTGGTGTTGGCGATCAGCCGGTCGGCCGCCTCGACCACCTGGGTCTCGCCGATCACCCGGGCCGCGGGTTCGGGCGTGTCCCCCTCGGCCAGCGCGGCGTTCTTGACCTTCGCCATGGTGTGCATGGTGTGCACCAGCGGCACCCCCCAGCGCTGGGCGGCCAGCCAGCCGACCTGCCCGGAGAGCCAGTAGTGCGAGTGCACCAGGTCGTAGTGGCCGGGGCGGTGGCCCGCCTCGGTGCGCAGCACGCCGTGGGTGAAGGCGCACAGCTGGGCCGGCAGGTCCTCCTTGACCAGGCCCTCGTACGGGCCGGCGGTGACGTGCCGGACCAGCACGCCGGGGGCCAGCTCGACGGTCGGGGCGTCGTCCGAGCAGATCGCCCGGGTGAACACCTCGACCTCGATGTTGAGCTCGGCCAGGCGCTTGGCCAGCTCGACGATGTAGACGTTCATCCCGCCGGCGTCGCCGGTGCCGGGCTGGTGCAGCGGCGAGGTGTGCACGCTGAGCATGGCTATCCGGCGCGGGCGGCGACGGCCCGGGACGAGCGACTGGAGCCGGCCGCGCGCGGGCGTCGCGGACTGGGCACGGCGTACCGAACGGACGGGGTGCTGGATCACCTGGCTGAAGCCTCCTCGTGTGCGGCCCGTCTCGGCGGTCCGCGTGAACGGGCCCGCCACATGTCCGGTGTGCGCTGCCCCGTCCGGGCACACATCACCACCAGTGTGCCAACCACTGGGCGGGCGTCCGGCATTCCCGCTCCCGGCGACCGGTCCGCCGGGCCGGCATCCGCCCAGCTCAGGCCGGGGACGCCCGGCCCCGCGACCGCCGACTACCCTTCTGGGCATGGCTGCCTCCTTCGACCCCGCGACCGCCGCGCCCGCCCGCGGCCGGACCGGACGGCCGGTCGGGACGGTCACCCGGGGCACCACCAACACCAACCGGCTGCGCCGGATGGACCGCTGGATCGCCCACACCCTGGGCCGGGCGCTGCGCGCCGCCGAGCGGCCCCCGGTGGCGGTGGACCTCGGCTACGGCGCGGCGCCGTGGACGGCCGTGGAGCTGGCCGGACGGCTGCGCACGGTGCGGCCGGACGTCCGGGTGGTCGGGATCGAGATCGAGCCGGAACGGGTCGCGGCCGCGCTGCCGTACGCCGAGCCGCCGCTGCTCACCTTCCGGCGCGGCGGCTTCGAGGTGCCGCTGGACGGCGGCGCTCCGGCCCAGCTGATCCGGGCGGCCAACGTGCTGCGGCAGTACGAGGAGTCGGCGGTGCCCGGGGTGTGGGAGCGGCTGTGCACCCGGCTGGCCCCGGACGGGCTGCTGGTCGAGGGCACCTGCGACGAGATCGGGCGGCGGCACGTCTGGGTCGCGCTGGGGCCGGAAGGGCCCCGGACGGTGACCTTCGCGGCCCGGCTGGGCGGCCTGGGCCAGCCCTCCGACCTGGCCGAGCGGCTGCCGAAGGCGCTGATCCACCACAACGTGCCGGGGCGGCCGGTGCACGCCTTCCTGACCGACTTCGACCGGGCCTGGGCGGCGGCCGCGCCGTACGGGGCGTTCGGGGCGCGGCAGCGCTGGGTGGCGGCCTGCACCGCGCTGGCGGGCAGCTGGCCGCTGGTGGACGCGCGCGGGCGGTGGCGGCAGGGCGAGGTCACGCTGCCCTGGACGGCGCTGGCCCCGTAGGACGGGGCCGGGCCCGGATTCTGCGGGACCCGGACGGGGTTCCCGGAGGCCCGCTGGGGCCCGGCGGGGCCGGGCTGGTGAGCGACGCGCCTCATTCACTCGAACGAGTTATCGAATATCTCTGGCGTGTTGACGCCTCGTCACGCCACGATGGAGACCGCCGGGCGGCGACACCACACGCCGCCCGGCGCGCACCGCGCCCGTCAGCCCCCCTGCCCGAGCAGCTCCCGCCGGGCCCGTTCGAACACCTCGTACATCTCCGTCCCGAACAGCACGAACCGCACCTCCGCCAGCTCCGCGCCCGCGAGCGCGTCACCGCCGCCCAGCACCTCGGCGACGGTGCCGAGCGCGATCCGGGCCGCGTCCGCCGGCGGCCAGCCGAAGATCCCCGCCGACACCGCCGGGAAGGCCACCGTGCGCGCGCCCAACCCGGCCGCCGTGCGCAGCGACTCGCGATAGCAGGAGGCCAGCAGCCCAGCCCGCTCCTCGTACTCCTCCGCCAGGTACACCGGCCCGACGGTGTGCACCACCCAGCGGGCCGGCAGCCGCCCGGCCGTGGTCGCCACCGCCCGCCCGGTGGGCAGCCCCTTGCCCCAGTGCGAGGCCCGCAGCCGGCGGCACTCCTCCAGGATCTGCGGCCCGCCCCGGCGGTGGATCGCGCCGTCCACCCCGCCGCCGCCCAGCAGCGAGGAGTTGGCCGCGTTCACCACCGCGTCCACCTCCTGTGCCGTGATGTCACCCTCGACCAGGGTGATCCGCGTCACCACCACCTACCCCCTTCCCCGGACCCGCCCGGCAGCCGCCGGGCCGGGATCCGAGCCGTCGTCCGAATCCGATCACCACACCGCCACCGGCGTGGCAATAGCCACAACGGCGCCGGTCGGCCAGAGAAATCCCCGGAGATCACGTTATGGTCGCGAGAAGTTCCCCGACGCGCGGTGCCAGGCGGGCACTGCGGACGGACGCCGGCCGTTACGCAGGCGGGGAAAGGGAGGAACCACCGATGCCCGCAACGGGAGACGGGCGGGCACCTGGTGCCGCGGACCTGCCGGGCGCCCACGACGGCGCCCCCGTCGGCCATGCCCGTACCCGCCCGGCCACCACCGGCCCGGCCACGGCCGCTCCCCCGATACCCCACCCCCGCTCGCAGCCGGCCCGGACCGCGCACGGCACCCGCCGCCCCTCCCGCCCCACCGGAGGCGGTCACGCCCCCGCGCCCGGAGACGGACCCGTCGACGGCACCGTCGCGCCCCTGCGGCTGCTGGTCATCGAGGACGACGCCTCGGACGCCCAGCTGATCAAGGCGGCGGTCGCCGACAGCGGCACCTCGATCGAGATCCACTGGGCCCGCGGCCTCGAACAGGCCACCCAGCTGCTCGCCCAGTCCTCCCCCGCCGGCCGGCGCGGACGCTCCCGCGGCGGCGAGTTCGGCTGCGTGCTGCTCGACCTGGCCTCCCCCGCCGACCTGCCGCACCCGTCCGACCCCTCGGACGGCCTGGAAGGCCTGCACGAACTGCTGCGCCGCGCCCCGCACATCCCCGTCGTGGTGCTCACCGACGCCGCCGGGGCCGAACTCGGCGCCGCCGCCGTCGCCGCGGGTGCCCAGGACTTCCTGCTCAAGCACGAGACCGACGGCCCGCTGCTGGCCCGCGCACTGCGCTACGCGGTCGAACGCAAGCGGGCCGACGAGTCCCAGCGCCGCCTGGTCGAAGCCGAGTTGCGCGGCCAGGAGAACGCCCGGCTGCAGCGCCACCTGCTGCCCACCCCGCTGCTCGACGGCGCCGGGCTCTCCTTCACCCGGCGCTACCGCCCCGGCCGCCGCCGCGCCCTGCTCGGCGGCGACTTCTACGACGCCGTGCGCACCGACGACGGCACCGTCCACGTCGTGATCGGCGACGTCTGCGGCCACGGCCCCGACGAAGCCGCGCTCGGCGTCGCACTCCGGATAGCGTGGCGCACCCTGGTCTTCGCCGGCCTCACCGGCGAGACCCTGCTCACCACCCTCCAGCACGTGCTGGAGCACGAACGGCGCAGCGACGAGATCTTCGCGACGCTCTGCATGCTCGTCATCGAGCCCGGCGGCACCACCGACCTCGACTCGCTCGGCACCGGCGAACGCGCCCGGCTCTACCTCGCCGGGCACCCGGCGCCGCTGCTGCTCGGCCGCGACCACGCCCCGGCCACCCTGCCCGCCGACCACGCCGGGCCCGCCCTCGGCCTGCTGCCGTGCCACGACGGCGGGGCCGCCTGGCCCGCCCACGAGGTCGAACTCCAGCCCGGCTGGCGGCTGTTGCTCTACACCGACGGGCTGATCGAAGGCCGGGTCGGGGCCGGGTCGCGGCGCCTCGGCCAGGACGGACTGGCCGACCTGATCGCCGACCACCAGTCCGCCGGGCTCACCCGGGGCCGACTCGTCGACAGCGCGATCGCCGAGGTCGAGGAGCTGAACGGCGGGGCGCTGACGGACGACGTCGCGGTGCTGCTGCTGGAGCGCAACCCGGTGCAGCTGATCCTCGGCTGAGGCGGCTGCGGACGCGCCGCGGAGGCGTCGCGGACACGTCGCGGACAACGGCGCGGACACGCTGCGGCCCGGGAGGGTGAACTGCCCTCCCGGGCCGCGGCGTTGTCCGTGGGGTCGGCCTACCAGGGGCCGTACGGGCCGGTGTTGCTCCGGCCGGTGCCGCCGGTCAGCGCCCGGATCGCAGGGCGGACGTCCACCACGTAGACGATCGAGGCGACCAGGCCGGCCAGGGTGCCGATGCTGCCGAGGAAGTTCGCCCCGAACAGCAGGTCCCACCCGAAGCTGATCCCGAGGATCGCCAGCCAGAAGCCCTTGGTCTTCTTGTCGGCCGCCCGGTAGGCGTCCTCGCGGCGGGTGGCCGCGTCGATCAGCGCGAAGAACTTGTAGCCCAGGATCGCGACGGCCATCCACCAGAACGGGTTCAGGTAGGAAAAGGCCAGGATCTGGAACACTCCGGTCATCGCGGTCTCCTACGTCTCTCGGCTTGCTGCGCCCCGGCCGCCGCCCATCCTGGCACGGCGGCCGCCCGCAGGGTGTGAACGTCCCGCCGCCGGTGGATGTGCCCCGGGGTGGCGGGCGGCGGTCACTCCGTGGCGGAGGGGGTGTTCTTCCGGGGCCTGGCGGGCTTCTTCGGAGCGGGGGCGGCGGGGTCCGCGGCCGGGTCCGCCGGGGCGGCGGGGGCGTCCAGCAGCTCGGCCTCGACGGGGGCGGCCTCGAAGGCGGTCTCGAAGGCGGGGTCGACGGCCGGGTCGACGGGGACCTGGGTGGGGTCGGCGTCGGTGTGGGGGCGGGCCTTGTCCACGACGACCTTGCCGCGCTCGGCCAGTTCGTCGTAGGTCTCCTTGGCCCGGACCGCCAGCTCCAGCGCGCGGGCCACCTGCTGCAGGGCGAAGCCCTGGGCCCGCTCCTGGAGGACCTTGAGGTCGGTCGGGAGGGCCGTGACGGCCCCGGTGACCTTGGCCGGGGCGCCGGCCAGCAGCTCCTGCGCCTCGTGGAGCCTGGCGGTCGCCTTCTCCTGGGCACCCTGGCGGTCCGCCGCCAGGGCCTCGACCCGGCCCGGCACCTCGCGCAGCTTCTCGTACGCGAGGTCCCCGGCGCCGGCCAAGGCGTACAGCGGGGTCGGGTCGGTGAGGGTCTTCTTGATCTCGTCGGTGATCGGCATGCTTACCGGTCCTCCCGGTGGGTGTTCTGGGTGGCCGCGCCGTCGGTCGTCGGGGTGGAGGCCGAGGCGGCGTTCTCCTTGAGGAAGGCGTCGTAGACCGCGAGCAGCGCCTGCTTCTGCTGCTCGTTGATCAGCGGATCGGCCAGGATCGAGGCCCGCAGTTCCAGGCCCTCGCCCCGCCGCTCCTCCAGGATCCCGGCCTGGACGTACAGCGTTTCCGCCGAGATCCGCAGCGCCTTCGCGATCTGCTGCAGGATCTCCGCGCTCGGCCTGCGCAACCCTCGCTCGATCTGGCTGAGGTACGGGTTGGACACGCCGGCGGCCTCCGCCAGCTGGCGCAGCGAGAACTGCGCGTTGCGGCGCTGCTCGCGGATGTACTCGCCCAGGGAGGCGACGTTGAGTGAGGCCATGGGGACAGGGTGCGGGATCGTGCTTGCAATTGCAAGCAGGGTGCTAACTGGGGGCTAGCGGGTGGGGGGCCGCTGCGCGGGGCTGTTGGTGGGTGGGGGGCTCTCGGGAGGGTGGGTTGGTCCGGGGCGGTGCGCGCGCGGGGCGGGCGGGGCCCGGCGCCGCGCCCGGGGGTGGGTGCTCCGGCGGCTGGGTGATTTTCGGACCGCCGACTCTGTGGGTGGGGTGTGATCGCCATTGGCGGTCTGAAAATCACCCGTTACGCCGCTCTCCGCACCCACCCCCTCCACCGCCCCCTCCCGCAGCGCGTCCCTCTCGCCTTGGGCGGGTTGGGGGGAGGTGGGGGGTGGGTGTTGGTGGGTGGGTGCGGGTTCTTGTGGTGCGGGCGCGCGGGCGGTGCCGCGCGCGCCCCGGGGGGGTGGGGGGGGGGGGGGGGGGGGCGGGGCCCCGCCCCCCCGGGGGGGGGGGGGGGCGCCCGGGGAGGCGGACCGGCATCAGGCCGGCGAAGGTGCCGGTCCGGCCGGGGGTGCGGATGGCGAGCGGGGCGATCGGGCCGCCGAGTTCGAGGAGGAGTTGTTCGGGGTGGGCGGCGCGGAGGGCGTCGAGGAGGAAGTCGCGGTTGAGGGCGATGTGGGGGTCGTCGGGGGTGGGGTCGGCGGTGACGGTGAGGTGGCCGTCGTCGGTGAGGGTGAGCACGGTGACCTGGCAGTCGGCGCCCTGGGGGCCGGAGGGGAGGGTGCGGGTGGCGCCGGTCTCGACGGCGGTGCGCAGGGCGGCGGCGGGGAGGGTGAGGCGGTGCTGGGGGTCGAGCCGGGTGAGGACTCGGTGGTCGGGGTAGTCGGTGGCCGGGACGGCGCCCTCGATGCGGTGGTCGGGGGTCTCGGCGCGGAAGGTGTCGGCGCCCAGGGCGAGCAGGACCTCGGCGGGGGCCCCGGGCAGCAGTGCGCGCAGGGCGTCCACCAGGGCGGTGGGGACGGTGGTGCCGGGGGCGGGCTGCTGCGGGGCGCCGAGCGCGGGCAGTTCGGCGAAGGCCATCCGGTAGCGGTCGGTGGCGACCAGGCGCAGGACCGGGCCGTCCGGTTCGAACAGCACGCCGGTCAGGGCGGGGTGGTCCGGGTCCTCGCAGACGGCGAAGCGGACGGCGTCCAGGGCGGCGGCCAGGCGGTCGGCGCGGACGGTGAGGTGCAGGGTGGTGGTCATCAGGTGCTCCCTCTGCTCGATCGTGGTGCGGATCAGGGAGAGTTCGCGGCGGGCGTCGGCGAGGCCGTCCTCCAGGCGGCGCAGGTGGGCGTCGAGGACGCGTTCGGCGTCGTGGCCGGCCAGTACGGCGCGGATGTCGGCCAGCGGGAGGCCGACCCGGCGGAGCCGGACCAGCAGGCGGGCGTCGGCGAGTTGGGCGGGCCGGTACCAGCGGTAGCCGGTCTGCGGGTCGACCCAGGCGGGGGTGAGCACCTCGGCGCCGTCGTAGTAGCGCAGGGTGCCGACGCCCAGGCCGCTGGCGCGGGCCAGTTCGCCGATGCTGTGCAGCTCGCTCTCCATGCCGGTCACTCTCGGGGCTCGACCTGGTCGAGGGTCAAGCGAGGTGGGTGAGCTTGTCCGGGTTGCGGACGGCGTGGATCGAGCTGACCAGGGGCTCGCCGTCCGGGCCCTCGGTGAAATCGAGGACGGAGACGGAGTCGACGGCGCCGTCGACGGTGATCAGCAGGCCGGGCTGGCCGTTGACCAGGACGGGGCGGACGCCCGCGGCCTCGCCGAGCTGGCGGAGCACGCCGAGGAGGAAGCGGGCGACGTTGTCGGCGCCGGTGACCGGGCGCAGGGCCGCGCGGATCACTCCGCCGCCGTCGCTCCAGGCGGTGACGTCGGGGGCGAGGAGTTCGAGCACCCGGTTGAGGTCGCCGCCGACGCAGGCCGAGAGGAACTCGTCGGTGGCCCGGCGGCGCAGCTCCGGCGGGGCGTCGTAGCGGGGGCGGCGGGCGCGTACGTGCGCCCTGGCCCGGCTGCCGACCTGGCGGCAGGCCGCCTCGGTGCGGCCCAGGGCCTCGGCGATCTCCGGGTAGGAGAAGCCGAAGGCCTCCTTGAGGACGAACACCGCCCGTTCCAGCGGGGAGAGGCTCTCCAGCACGACCAGCAGGGCGAGCGAGACGCTCTCGGCGCGCTCGACGCCGTCGGTGGCGTCGGGCTCGGAGACCAGCGGTTCGGGCAGCCAGGGGCCGACGTAGGACTCGCGGCGGACGGCGGCCGAGTCCAGCCGGTTGAGGGCGAGGTTGGTGACCGTACGGGCGAGGTAGCCGGCGGGGCTGGCGACCGGGCCGGTGACCCCGCTCCAGCGCAGCCAGGTGTCCTGGACCAGGTCCTCGGCGTCGGCGACGCTGCCGAGCATCCGGTAGGCGATGCCGAAGACCGTCCGCCGGTGCTGTTCGAAGGCGGCGAGCCGGGTGTCGGGGGTGTCGGTCACGTTCGGGACGCTACCTCAGGAGCGGAAGGCCTCGTAGGCGGGGGCGAGCAGGGTCGCCAGGTCGCGGCCGTGGACGGTGATGCCGGAGCGGCCGAGGCGGTGCAGCGAGGGCTCGACCGGCTCCTCGTCCGGGGTCGGCGACAGGGTGAAGTCGCCGCGCCAGTAGGCGGCGACGTTGACCATCGGGGCCTTCGGGGGCGGTGCCTGGTCGGTCATGCGTCCTCCTCGGCGACGGCGTCCTCGCGGGTGAGGGTGACCAGTTCGCGCAGGGCCTCGGCGGGGAGGTCGGTGAGCCAGTGCTCCCCCGCGCCCACCACGGTGTCGGCCAACGCGCGTTTGGTGGTGAGGATTTCGTCGATCCGCTCCTCGACGGTGCCGACGCAGACCAGGCGGCGGACCTGGACGTCGCGGCGCTGGCCGATCCGGAAGGCCCGGTCGGTGGCCTGCTCCTCGACCGCCGGGTTCCACCAACGGTCCAGGTGGATCACCTGGTTGGCGGCGGTGAGGTTGAGGCCGGTGCCGCCGGCCCGCAGCGAGAGCAGGAACACCCGGGGGCCGTCCGGGGCCTGGAAGCGCTCCACCAGCTCCTCCCGGCGGGCGCGGGGGACGCCGCCGTACAGGTGGAGGACCTCCTCGCCGAGGCGGCGTTCCAGGTACGGGCGGAGCATGGTGCCGAACTCGGCGTACTGGGTGAAGACCAGGGTGCGGTCCCCCTCGGCCAGCGCCTCCTCCAGCAGTTCGGCGAGCCGGGCGACCTTGCCCGAGCGCTCGCCCAACGGCGAACCGTCGTGCAGCAGTTGGGCCGGGTGGTTGCAGACCTGCTTGAGCTTGCCGATCGCGGCCAGCACCGTGCCGCGCCGCTCCACGCCCCGGATCCCCTCCACCCGCTGGAGCAGGTCGGCGACCACCGCCTGGTAGAGGCCGGCCTGTTCGGCGGTGAGGTTGCACCAGACGGTCATCTCCTGCTTGGCGGGCAGCTCGGCCGCCACCGCCGGGTCCGTCTTGAGCCGGCGCAGCACGAACGGGGCCGTGCGGCGCCGGAGTTCGGCGGTGCGTTCGGGGCTGCGGTGCAGTTCGACCGGGATCGCGTAGCGCTCCTTGAAGCGCTCGGCCGGGCCGAGCAGGCCGGGGTTGGCGAAGTCCAGCACGGCGTGCAGTTCGGCGAGCCGGTTCTCCACCGGCGTGCCGGTCAGGGCGATCCGGTGCCCGGCCACGGGCAGCGCGCGGATCGCCCGGGACTGGGCGGTGCCGGTGTTCTTGATGTGCTGCGCCTCGTCGGCGACCACCCGGCGCCAGCGGATCGCGCGGAGCGCGGCGAGGTCGCGCTGGACCAGCCCGTAGGTGGTGATGACCAGGTCCGCTCCCCCGACGGCGTCGGCGAGTCGGTCACCGCCGAGGCGGTCGGCGCCGTGGTGGACGTAGCGGCGCAGGCCGGGGGCGAAGCGCTCGGCCTCGCGCTGCCAGTTGCCGACCAGGGACATCGGGCAGACCAGGAGGGTGGGGGCGTCCGCCCCGGACCGTTCGGCAGCCAGCAGGGCGAGGGTCTGGACGGTCTTGCCGAGGCCCATGTCGTCGGCCAGGACGGCGCCGAGGCCGAGCTCGGACATGGTCCTGAGCCAGGCGAGTCCGCGCTGCTGGTACGGGCGGAGTTCGGCGTGGAAGTCCGGTGGCAGGGCGGGGACTTCGGGGGTGGCGGTGACGGTTCCGGCGAGCAGGTCGCCGAGCGGGCCGTCCGCCCGGACGCTGGTGACCGGCAGCCCGGCGACCGTCGCCTCCGGGTCGAGGGCGAGCCGCAGCAGGTCGGCGGCGGCGAGCAGGCCGTCGCGCTGCTCGGTGAGGAAGGCCAGTGCGGCGGCGATCTGGGCCGGGTCGGCCTCCAGCCAGGTGCCCCGGACCCGGACCAGCCCCTGTTTGGCGGCGGCGAGTTCGGTGAGCTCCTGCTCGGTGAGCGGGGTGCCGTCCGGGCCGAGGGCGGCCTGCCAGCGGAAGGCGACCACGGCGTCCCGGTCGACCTGGCTGGTGACGGCGAGGGTGCCGGGGGCGGACGGGGTGGTGGCGCGCAGGGTGAGGCCGAGCCGGGGGCGGCGGCGCCACCAGGAGGGCAGCAGCACGCCGAATCCGGCCCCGGCCAGGGCGGGCGCGGCGGTGCGCAGGAAGTCGAGCGCGCCGGCGCGGTCGAGCGGCAGGGCGGACGGGCGGGAGCGGTGGCGCAGCCCGTCCAGGGCGGGCCAGCGGTGGGCGGCGCGGGCCAGTTCGGCGACCAGCACGTCGGCGGGGCCGGCCCGGTCGCCCCCGGGGGCGACCTGCGCGAGCTTGCGGTCGAGGGCCGCGTGGGCCGCGCCGCCCTCGTGCAGTTCGGCGGCGCGGACCAGCAGGGAGGGCTCGTCGACGGCCTGGAGCAGGAACTCCAGCCGCCAGGCGTCGTCGGAGGGGCTGCCGTCCGGATCGTCGTCGGCGGGGCCGAGCGGTTCGACCAGGCGGAAGCAGAGCCGCAGGGCCGGGTCGGCGGGCTCGGCGGTGGCGTACCAGTCGGTGATCCGGCGGCGCAGTTCGGCGAGCTCCCCGGGCGAGGCGTCGACCTCCCCGGAGGGGGTGGCGAGGGCGTGCAGCCAGCGGTCGGCCGGGGCCGGGCCGGGGGCGGGGAAGGGGGTGTCGGCCAGGGCGGCCCGGGCCTCGGCGTCGACCAGGGCGCCCAGGGCGGCGCCCAGCAGGGCCTCGCCGGTGCCGGCGCCGGTCGGCCACTCGCCCAGCAGGACGGGCGGGCAGCCGGCCGCCAGGGCGGCGGCCTCGCGGCGCCCGGCCGGGGTGGGGTCGGGCCGCCAGCGGGCCCGGGGCCGGCCGTCGGCGAGGACGGGCAGGGGCAGCACCCGGCCCCGGCCGACCGCCCGCCAGGCGAGGTCGTGCACCCCGGTGAGCCAGCGCAGCGAGGGCCCGTAGACCACTTCGACCCGGCCGGTGCCGGGCAGGTCGGTGTCGGTGACGGCCCAGTGCGGGTCGTGGACCTCGCCGAGCAGCTGGGCGGCGGCGCCGGCCTCGAACAGCAGGGCGGGCACCCGCCAGGGGGTGAGCACGGCGCCGCCGCGAGGCGGGGTGACCGGCAGGTCGGGCGAGGGCGCGGGCAGGGGGCCGACGGTGGGCAGCAACAGGGTGGCCCAGCGCTCGGGGGCCTGCCCGGCGAGCCAGCCGAGGCCGGGCCCGATGCCGCCGAGCACGGCGGCCAGGCGGTCGGCCGGGCAGGCGTACGGGTGGGCGCGCGGGGCGGGCCGGTCGGGGAGGTGATCGGTGGCGCCGGGGTGGGCGCGGGCGTCCTCGGCCCAGAGGGCCAACCGTCCGTCCGCCCGCCAGAGTGCGTGCAGGACGAACATGCGGGGCCTCTCGGGGCGGGTGGGAACCGTCCTTCGCAGCCTAGCCGGAGGGTCGGACAGTGCCCGTCGGGCCGCCCGGCGGCGCCCGTTGGGCCGGGCGGCTGGGCCGTTCGGGTGGTTCGGCGAAGTGCTTCGACCGTTGTGGTTGAAACTTGAACGAAAGAGTCGTACGGTGGAGTCAAGAAGTTGAAGCCTAAACAAATGGCTTCGAACCCGAGGAGGAGCCATGGGCCTGTTCAACCGCACCAAGACCGCCACCCCCACCGCCGTCCGGACCCCGGCCGGCCCGGACCTGTCGCACCTGACCGGCGACTGGGCGATCGACACCACCCACAGCGAGATCGGCTTCGCGGTCCGCCACGCGATGGTCACCAACGTCAAGGGCCGCTTCACCGACTACGAGGGCAAGCTGCACCTGGACGGCGCCGAGCCGCACAACTCCTCCGCCGAGCTCGTGATCAAGGTCGCCAGCGTCGACACCAACCAGGCCCAGCGCGACGAGCACCTGCGCACCGGCGACTTCTTCGCGGTCGAGACCCACCCGGAGATCCGCTTCCGCAGCACCTCCGCCGAGGCGGTCGGCGACGACTCCTACCGGATGACCGGCGAGCTGACCATCAAGGGCACCACCCGCCCGGTCGTCCTGGAGCTCGACTACACCGGCAGCGCCACCGACGCCTACGGTGCCGAGCGGGTCGGCTTCGAGGGCCGGACCGTCGTGGACCGCACCCAGTTCGGCCTCACCTACAACGCGGCCCTGGAGACCGGCGGCGTGCTGATCGGCGAGAAGGTCAAGCTCAGCTTCGACATCTCCGCCGTCAAGGCGGCCTGAGCCGGCCGTCCGCGGCCACGGCGGCCCGTGCCGCCCCCACGACCCACCGCCCCTGCCCGTCCCCCCGGGGCAGGGGCGGTGTGCTTGGGTCCGTCTTCGAACTCCCGTCGTCCGCCCGGAGGGCGGGCGGGGCGGCGTTGGGGTGCGTGCATCGCAAGGCGGAGGAGGGAGCCCAATGCAGCGCATTGGCGACC
>NZ_JBHZCY010000016.1:0-6655 GCF_042786665.1 Kitasatospora sp. NPDC059146
GCCTCGTACTGGACGTACTTGGGCGATTCGGGCGTGCGTCCAGGCGGGATGCCCGGCGTCGCGCGCCTGGCAAGATCCGCCGGACAGGCCCTAGCGGGCTCGGCGACCGCCGGTGCGGACGTGGCAGTCCGCCAGGTGGTCGTCGACCAGGCCGCAGGCCTGCATCAGGGCGTAGGCGGTGGTCGGGCCGACGAAGCGGAAGCCCGCCTTCTTGAGCGTCTTGGCCAGCGCCGTCGACTCGGGCGTGACGGCCGGCACCTCAGCGATCGTGCGGGGGGCCGGCCGGTCCGGGTCGACGGCGAACTGCCAGATCAGCGCGTCCAGACCGCCGTCCAGGTCGCGGGCGACCCGGGCGTTGGCGATCGCCGCCCGGATCTTGGCGCGGTTGCGGATGATCCCGGTGTCGGCGAGCAGCCGCTCCTCGTCGGCCTCGCCGAACTCGGCGACCTTGCCGATCTCGAAGCCGGCGAACGCGGCCCGGAAGCCCTCCCGGCGGCGCAGGATGGTCAGCCAGGACAGGCCGGACTGGAAGGCCTCCAGGCAGACCCGTTCGAACAGGGCGTCGTCGCCGTGCACGGGCCGGCCCCACTCGGTGTCGTGGTAGACCCGGTAGTCGTCGGTGGAGTCGCCCCAGCCGCAGCGGCGCAGGCCGTCCGCGCCGAGCACGGTGCCACCCGGCGCCCCGGTCACCGGTCCTCCACCGGCTTCGCGTCCTCGGGGGCCTGCGGCTTGGTGAGCGCGACGGCGGGCTCGACCACCGTGGCGAACTGCTCCAGGCCGGGCAGCGGTTCGGCGGCCGGGTCGGGGGCGCCGGTGGCCTCGACCGCACCGCGCAGGTGGGCCGCGGCCTCCAGTTCGGCGATCCGTGCGTCGCGGTAGGCGAGTTCGGCGCCGAGGCGGTCCAGGACGTCGTCCACCTCGTCCATCCGGTAACCGCGCACGGCCATCGGCAGGCGCAGCTCGTCCACGTCCGTCTTGCTCAGCGGGCGGTCCTGCGGCAGCCGCGCGGCGATGCGGTCCGGCACCGCCTCCGGCATCGAGCCGCCCCCACCGAGCGCAACCAGCGCGGCGCCGCCGACCACCACGGCCATGGCGACCACGATCACCCAGAACACGAGCTGTCCTCCCGAACTCCCGGTCGGCCTCCTCCGAGGGGCCAGGGAACCGGGCTGATCATGACAGCATGGTCCCTAGTGAGGCCGGGGGCCATCATCGCACCCGCAGCAGCTGTGGAGGAGACATCGGTGGCACTGCGCCTGGGACCGCGCGAATTCGGTGACGACGAGCTGGTGATCATGGCGATCGTGAACCGGACCCCGGACTCGTTCTTCGACAAGGGGGCGACCTTCGCGGAC
This sequence comes from Kitasatospora sp. NPDC059146, assembly GCF_042786665.1. Classification (NCBI taxonomy): domain Bacteria; kingdom Bacillati; phylum Actinomycetota; class Actinomycetes; order Kitasatosporales; family Streptomycetaceae; genus Kitasatospora; species Kitasatospora sp. NPDC059146. The sequence goes on from NZ_JBHZCY010000016.1 coordinate 1,356, forward strand.
GAGGCCGCGTTCGCCGCCGCCGACCGCGCGATGGCGCAGGGCGCGGCGATCCTGGACATCGGCGGGGTGAAGGCCGGGCCGGGCGACGAGGTCACGGTCGAGGAGGAACTGCGGCGCACCGTGCCGTTCGTGGCCGAGCTGCGCAAGCGCCACCCCGGGGCGGTGATCAGCGTGGACACCTGGCGGCACGAGGTCGGCGAGGCGGTCTGCGAGGCCGGCGCGGACCTGCTGAACGACGCCTGGGGCGGGGTCGACCCGAAGCTCGCCGAGGTGGCCGCCCGGTACGACGCCGGGCTGGTCTGCACCCACGCGGGCGGCGCCGAGCCGCGCACCCGGCCGCACCGGGCCGGGTACGAGGACGTGATGGCGGACATCCTGCGGGTCACCGTCGGGCTGGCCGAGCGGGCGGTGGGCCTGGGCGTCCGCCGGGACGCGGTGATCATCGACCCGGGGCACGACTTCGGCAAGAACACCCGGCACTCGCTGGAGGCGACCCGGCGGCTGCCGGAGATGACCGCGACCGGCTTCCCGGTGCTGGTGTCGCTCTCCAACAAGGACTTCGTCGGCGAGACCCTGGACCGGCCGGTGGACGAGCGGCTGCTCGGCACCCTGGCCACCACGGCGGTCTCGGCCTGGCTGGGCGCCCGCGTCTACCGGGTGCACCAGGTCGAGGAGACCCGCCAGGTGCTGGACATGGTCGCCTCGATCCGGGGCACCCGCCCCCCGGCGGTCGCCCGCCGGGGGCTGGCCTAGGAATCCCTCTTTTTGCGCTCGGCTCGCCTCCGGGGCGCTCGGACCCGGTGCCGACGGTCGTCGCTCGCGTGCCCCCCGCTAGATCTCGTTCGCGGGCCGGCGGGCGTCGGCGAGGATCTTCAGCACCTCGTCGATCTCGTCCGTGATGTGGAACAGCTCCAGGTCGCGCGGGGCCGCCTTGCCCTGCGCGACCAGGGTGTTCTTCAACCACTCGTAGAGGCCGCCCCAGTAGGCGCTGCCGAAGAGGATCACCGGGAAGCGGGTGACCTTCTTCGTCTGCACCAGGGTGAGCGCCTCGAACAGCTCGTCCAGCGTGCCGAGCCCGCCGGGCAGCACCACGAAGCCCTGGGCGTACTTCACGAACATCGTCTTGCGGACGAAGAAGTAACGGAAGTTCAGCCCGAGGTCGACGAACTCGTTGAGGCCCTGCTCGAAGGGCAGCTCGATGCCGAGCCCGACGCTGAGGCCGCCGGCCTCCGTGGCGCCGCGGTTGGCGGCCTCCATCGCGCCCGGGCCGCCGCCGGTGATCACCGCGTAGCCGGCCTCGGCGAGGGCCCGGCCGATGGCCACCCCGGCCTCGTACTCGGGCGAGTCGGCCGGGGTCCGGGCCGAGCCGAACACGCTGATCGCGGGCGGGAGTTCGGCGAGGGCGCCGAAGCCCTCGACGAACTCGGAGGTGATCCGCAGCACCCGCCAGGGATCGGTGTGCAGCCAGTCGGTGGGGCCCGTGGTGTCCAGCAGGCGCTGGTCCGTGGTGCTGGTGCCGACCTGGTCCCGGCGCACGAGCACCGGGCCCTTCTGCTTCTCGGGCCAGGCCTTCTTCTTCCGCGGCACGCCGACCTGCTCGGGGCCGTGTCCGTACTGCTTGTCGTCTCCTGTGCCTGTCATGACGAAACCCTACGCCGACCTTCCCCCGATTTCAGGCAACGGGGGAAGGTCGGTTGGGCAACCGGAAGATGGCGTTCGACCGCCCCGGGGACCGACCGCGAACGCTTTCGATTCAGCTGGTCAGCCAGGCCCGCAGGCGGTCCTCGGTCTCGGCGATGGCGCTCAGCGAGCAGTGCTCGTCCCGCTTGTGCGCGAAGTTCGGGTCGCCCGGCCCGTAGTTGACCGCCGGGACGCCGAGCGCGCTGAACCGGGCGACGTCGGTCCAGCCGAACTTGGCCCGGGCCTGGCCGCCGGTGGCCGCCAGGAAGGCCTTGGCGGCGGGCTGGGAGAGGCCGGGGAGGGCGCCGGGGGCGAAGTCGGTCACGGTCAGCTCGAAGCCGTCGAAGACCTCGCGGACGTGCTTCTCCGCCTCGGCCTCGCTGCGGTCCGGCGCGTAGCGGAAGTTGACCGTGATGACGCACTCGTCCGGGATCACGTTGCCGGCCACGCCGCCGTCGATCCGCACCGCGTTGAGGCCCTCGCGGTACTCCAGGCCGTCGATCTCCACCCGGCGCGGCCGGTAGTCGGCCAGCCGGGTGAGCGCCTCGGCGGCGTGGTGGATGGCGTTGTCGCCGAGCCAGCTGCGGGCCGCGTGGGCGCGCACGCCGCTGAGCCGGACCTGCGCCCGCAGGGTGCCCTGGCAGCCGCCCTCGACCATGGCCCCGCTGGGCTCCATCAGCACCGCGAAGTCGGCGGCCAGCCAGTCCGGGCGGTCCTTGGCGAGGTGGCCGAGGCCGTTGCGGGAGGCCTCCACCTCCTCGCAGTCGTAGAACACGTAGGTGAGGTCGCGGTTGGGCTCGGTCAGGGTGGCGGCGAGGCGCAGCGCCACGGCCACGCCGGACTTCATGTCGGAGGTGCCGCAGCCGTAGAGCAGGTCGCCGTCGACGTACGAGGGCAGGTTGTCGGCGATCGGCACGGTGTCCAGGTGGCCGGCCAGCACGACGCGCTCGGCGCGGCCCAGGTTCGTCCGGGCGACCACGTTGTTGCCGTAGCGGTCCACGGTCAGGTGCGGGTAGCCGCGCAGGGCGGCCTCGACGGCGTCGGCGAGCGCCTGCTCGTCGCCGCTCACCGAGGGGAAGTCGACGAGGCGCGCGGTCAGCGTGCCGCCGTCGAGGGTCAGGTCCAGGGGCGTCGGGTTCGGGCTGCTCATGACGTCAGCCTAGTGCCGTCGGATCGGCACTCCGCGTGGTCGTCCTGTGACCGGGAACGCCCGCGGACCGGCAACCGGAATGCGCCGCACATCCGTCCGAGTGGGTACGGTGTCGGATCAAGAAGGCGGGCGCGAGAGGGGCGACGGTGGCCAGGAGAAGGAACAGCGAGGAGCTGGGCGACGAGCTGGGCGACGAAGAGGCGCCCCGCCGTCGTGGTCCGGTCCGCGCGCTGTTGCTCGTGCTGGTCGGGCTGATCGGCCTGGCGATGGTCGCGGGCCTGGCGGTGGTCGGGATCTGGTGGTTCGGTTTCCGGCAGGGCGCCACGGAGGAGTGCTCCGTGAAGACGGCCGCCGGCAGCGGCACGCTGGAGCTGCCGCAGGCCGCCAACGCGGCGACGATCGCCGCGGTGGCGCGTTCCCGGGGCCTGCCGGACCGGGCGACGGCGATCTCGCTGGCGACCGCGATGCAGGAGTCCAAGCTGCGCAACCTCGCGGGCGGCGACCGGGACTCGATCGGCCTGTTCCAGCAGCGGCCCTCGATGGGCTGGGGCACCCCGGAGCAGATCGCGGACCCGGTGTACGCGACCAACAAGTTCCTGGACGGTCTGGTCAAGGTGCCCGGCTACACCCGGCTGCCGCTGACCGACGCGGCCCAGGCGGTGCAGAAGAGCGGCTACCCGCAGGCGTACGCCAAGCACGAGACCAAGGCGACGCTGCTCACCTCGGCGCTGGCCGGCCGGGAGCCCGCCTCGTTCACCTGCGTGGTGAAGGACTACGCCAAGCCGGACCCGGCCGACTCGCCGTCGCCGACGGCGGGCGCGACGTCCGCCCCGGCCGCGCAGCCGGACCGCACCCAGGTGCTGTCCGACCGGGTGCGCCGGGAGTTCGGCAAGACGGTCAACCCGGCGGCCGGCTACGCCTCGACGATCAAGGGCGCGGAGAACGCCGTCGCGCTGACCCCGGACCCGGCCGCCGCCGCGCTGACCACCTCGGCGGACGCCGGGGCCGACGCCGGGGCGTCCGCCGAGCGGGCCAGCGGCTGGGAGGTGGCCCACTGGGCGGTCGCCCAGGCCCAGCAGCTGGGCATCGCGACGGTCGCCTACGACGGGAAGATCTGGCGCAAGTCCGAGTCCGAGGACGGCTGGCAGACCCAGACCTCGGGGACGTCGACCAAGCTCGTCCAGGTCACCCTGGCGCCGTACGGAAAGGGCTGACGCACTCACGTTCGGGTAGCCGCCGGACGGGTGATTCCGGTCAACCGCGGTGGACCGGCCGCCCGTTCCGGCAACCCCGGCCGGAGAACCGTCACTCCCCTTGCCCGGGGCGGCCCGACGGCCTCCCGCGGGGCCGGGACGGACGCCTGCTGCGGTCGTACGATCCGATGGTCGGTCAGGCGCGTTCCTTGCTCCGGCCGAAACCTTCTGGCTTCTCAAGCGGTAACAACGTCGTCCGCCAGGTCCCGTCCGCACCCGGATCGTCCACCCGGCGGACGGGACGGACCCAGACCCCTTCGAGGAGCCTCATGTCTCACCCCCTCACGCGCCGGATCGCCCAGGCCGCGCTCGTCGTGGCCGCCGGAGCGACCCCGCTGGTCGCGGCCGGCTCCGCGTCCGCCCTGGGCGGGGACGCCCTGCTTCCCAAGAGCGACCTCGCGGCGCCGCTGGGCCAGCTGACCAACACCGACACCGGTTCCACCCTGCAGCACACCACCCACCAGCTCGGCCAGGCCGCCGGCACCACCGGCGCGGCCACCGTCGCCGCCGGCGTACCGGCCTCCGCCGACGCGGCCGGGAACATCGTCGCCCACCAGCTCCCCGAGGCGAACGAGAAGGCCAGCTCGCTGACCGCCCCGGTGGACCAGACCGCCGCCACCACCGGCCAGCTCTCCGCCGTCACCCCGAGGGTCGCCTCGGCGCTCGCGGGCAAGCTCGGCGAGGCCGTCACCGGCAAGGGCATGGGCACCCGCAGCGCCAACGCCGGCAGCAGCCCGGTCGGCGGCCTCGGCCAGGCCGGTGCGCTCGCCCACGCGGTGCCCGGCGCCGAGAAGCTCTCCGGCGCCGTCCCCGGCACCGACGCCCTCACCGGCGCGCTGCCCACCAGCGCCGTGGAGCGCGCCCTGCCGCTCGGCTCGGTCGAACACGCGCTGCCCGGCGGCCTGCCCGCCACCGACGTCCTCGGCCTGGCCGAGCACGGTTCGGCCAACCGGCTCGGCGGCGCCGACCTCGGCCCGAACAACCCGCTGTCCGGCCTCACCAACTCGCTCGGCCCGGTCGGCGGCCTGCTGGGCGGCGTGAACGGCGGCAGCATCAGCGGCCTGCCGCTCTAGGTCCGCGGTCGACCGCGGCAGCCCCCGCCGCGGTCCGCACGCGCGGGAGGGGGCCGGGGTGCCGGGGCGGGCACCCCCCCCCCCCGGGGGACCCCCCCCCCCCCGCCCCCGGCCGCCCCCCCCACGGCCGGGGGCCCCCCCCCC
>NZ_JBHZCY010000016.1:6665-106943 GCF_042786665.1 Kitasatospora sp. NPDC059146
GTCGTACCCGCCGTCAGCGCGCCGCGGCCAGCCGCTCCACGGCCGCGGCGACCCGCTCGTCGGTCGCGGTGAACGCGACCCGGACGAAGCCGGCGCCGGACGGCCCGTAGAAGTCACCGGGCGCCACCAGGATGCCCAGCCCGGCCAGTTCGGCCACGGTCTCCCAGCACGGGCGGTCCTGGGTCGCCCACAGGTACAGGCTCGCCTCGGAGTGCTCGACCCGGAAGCCGTACGCCTCCAGCGCCGCCCGCAGCGCCGAGCGCCGGGCCGCGTACCGCTCCCGCTGCTCGGCCACGTGCGCGTCGTCGGCGAGCGCCGCGATCGTCGCCGCCTGGACGGGCGCCGGCACGATCATGCCGCCGTGCTTGCGCAGCCCCAGCAGCTCCTCGACCACCACCGGGTCGCCCGCCACGAAGGACGCGCGGTAGCCGGCCAGGTTGGAGCGCTTGGAGAGCGAGTGGACGGCCAGCAGGCCCTCGTGCTGTGTTCCGTCCCCGGGGTCCCCGCAGACGTCCGGGTGCAGGACGGAGACCGGTTCGGCCTCCCAGCCCAGCTCGAAGTAGCACTCGTCGCTGACCAGCAGCACCCGGTGCTCCCGGGCCCACTCGACGGCGCGGCGCAGCTCGTCCGCGCCGAGCACCCGGCCGGTCGGGTTGGACGGCGAGTTCACCCAGAGCAGGCGCACCCGGGAGCCGTCCAGCTCGTCCACCGAGTCGTACTCGACCGGCTCGGCGCCGCACAGCCGGGCGCCCACCTCGTAGGTCGGGTAGGCCAGTCGCGGGTAGGCGACCTGGTCGCCCGGGCCGAGGCCGAGCTGGGTCGGCAGCGAGGCCACCAGCTCCTTGGAGCCGACGGTCGGCAGGACGGCCCGCGGGCCGATCCCGGCGCCGCAGCGGCGGTTCAGCCAGCCGGCGATCGCCTCGCGCAGCTCCAGCGGGCCCCAGACGGTCGGGTACCCCGGCGTGTCGGTGTGGGCCGCCAGCGCCTTCTGGATCAGCTCGGGGACCGGGTCCACCGGGGTGCCGACGGAGAAGTCGCAGAGGCCACCGGGGTGGGCGACGGCGGTGGCCTTGTAGGGCTCCAGCTTGTCCCAGGGGAACACCGGGAGCCGGTCGGAAACGCGGCGCGCCGCCCCCGGGTGACCCGGGAACGGCGCGCGCGTGCTGTTGGTGTTCACAGCTCAGTAGCCACCGATCGTCAGTGGTCGGCGTTCTGCGGCGGCAGCGCGGCGATGAACGGGTGGTCCCGCTCGATCAGGCCGAGCTTGGAGGCGCCGCCGGGCGAACCCAGGTCGTCGAAGAACTCGACGTTCGCCTTGTAGTAGTCCTTCCACTCCTCCGGAGTGTCGTCCTCGTAGAAGATCGCCTCGACCGGGCAGACCGGCTCGCACGCGCCGCAGTCGACACACTCATCCGGGTGGATGTAGAGGGAGCGCTGGCCCTCGTAGATGCAGTCAACCGGGCACTCTTCGATGCACGCCTTGTCCTTCACGTCGACACAAGGCTGCGCGATGACGTAGGTCACGCTGTCGTTCCTCCTCGGAAGGGCCTGTCGGCCCGTTCTGTTCTGCTGCCGTGCGCGGTGTGAGCGCGGCGTCGTCGATGCCCGCCCCTAGTATCGCGGGTCGGAGCAGGCAAATGCACAGGAGGTGGCCGGATCATGACCCGAGACCAGCTGGAACGGCGTCCGGAAGTCCGGATAGATCGCTCTGACGTGGGTCTTCGCGTGTCCGTGCGGCGCCTCTCGGAGTTCGTGGACGACCGTCCGGTGTTCCGCGATGTGATCGGCGTGCTCACATCGTGGGACGATCACGGGCTCACGGTCGAGCCCCGGTCGGGCGGTCCGGTGACCTTCCCGGAGAAGCTGCTGGTCGCGGGCAAGGTCGTGCCGCTCTTCCCCGCGCGGCGCGCGGAGCTGCCCGCCGCCACGCCGGTCGAACTCCAGCGGACCGCCGGGCGCGGCTGGCCGGGCGTCGAGCAGGAGGCGCTCGGCGAGTGGACGCTGCGCGCCGCGGCCGGGTTCACCCAGCGCGCCAACTCCGTCCAGGCGCTCGGCGATCCGGGGACGCCGCTGCCCGCGGCCCTGGCCGCCGTCCGGGCCTGGTACGCGGCGCGCGGACTGCCCGCCCTGGTCGAGGTGATCACCCCCGGGACGGCCGACGACCTCAGGCCGCTGCTCGGCCCGCCGCGCTCCCCCACCCAGGTGCGCACCGCCCCGCTGGCCGCGCTCGCCCGGACCGGCACCGGGCACGGGCGCGTGCGGCTCGCGCGGACCGCGGGCGAGGACTGGATGTCCCTGTACGGGAAGCTGAGCGAGGACCCGGCGGCGCGCGAGGCGGCCCGCCGGGTGCTGCACGGCGGCCCCTCGGTCTGGTTCGCCACCGTCCCCGGCGCCCCCGGGCAGCCGCCGCTGGCGATCGGACGCTGCGTCATCGACGGCCCGTGGGCCTGCTTCGGCGCCATCGAGGTCCAGCCGTACGCCCGGCGGGCCGGACTGGCGACCGCGGTGATGGCGGTGCTCGCCGCCCGCGCGGCGGAGGAGGGGGCGAGCGGCGCGTACCTGCAGGTCGAGGCGGAGAACGACGGTGCGGGGGCGCTCTATGACGGACTCGGCTTCACGACCAGTCACACTTACCACTACGCGCTCCTCCCCCAGGAGTAGGCGCCCGACCGTTCCCTCCTGGTATGTCCGCTTGTCCGTCCGTCGTACGAAGGCCGTCGCCGTCACCGTGACCGAGCACAGCAGAGACCGCTTCCGGACCGCCGCCCGCTCCGAGCAGCCCGACCCGGTGCTGCTCTGCCTGCTCGCCGCCGCCGAGCACGACCCGGTCCTCGACCCGGGCGATCCGGGCGAACCGCCCGGCGTCGACACCCTGCTGGCCGCCTGCGAGGCCGCCCTCGACCGGCACGCGGCCGCCGTCCGGCTCGCCGTCGCCGAACGCTCGCCGTCCGGGCCGGAGGAGACCGCCGCACTGCTCGCCGCCGTGCTCGGCGGCCGGGAACGCTTCCACGGGCGCCAGTCCGACTACCGCCGGCTGGAGTCCTCGCTGCTGCCCGACGTCCTGCGGCGCCGGCGCGGACTGCCGATCATGCTCTCGCTGGTGTGGACGGCCGTCGGCCGCCGGGCCGGGCTCACCGTGCACGGCATCGCCCTGCCCGGCCACTTCATCGTCGCGGTCGGCGGCCCGGCCGGCGGCGAGGAGTACGTCCTCGCCGACCCCTTCCACGGCGGGCGGCTGCTCGACCCCGCCGACGTCGAGCGCCTGGTCGCCGCCTCCGGGCACGACTTCACCCCCGCGCTGCTCACCCCCGCCCAGCCGCTGGACATCGTGCTGCGGGTGCTCGGCAACATCCGGGCCTGGGCCGCCGACCGGCCCGAACAGGCCCGCACCCAGCTGTGGGCCACCGAACTCGCCCTGCTGCTCCCCCGGCACCCGGCCCAGCTCCGCCTGGAACGGGCCGAACTCCTGGTGCGGATGGGCGACTTCCTCGGCGGCTCGGCGGAGATGGACGACTACGCGCGGATCCTGGACGCCTTCGACCCGGACACCGCCGCCAAGGTCCGCCAGGAGGCCCGGGCGGCCCGCCACCGGCTCAACTGACCTGCCCCGAGAGGCGGTTACAGCCAGCCCTTCTCCCGGGCGATCCGGACCGCCTCGGTGCGGTTGCGCGCCTCGGTCTTCTGGATCGCCATCGAGAGGTAGTTGCGGACCGTCCCCTCCGACAGGTGCAGCCGCCTGGCGATGTCCGCGTTCACCGCGCCGTCCGCGGCCGCGCCCAGCACGTCCCGCTCGCGCGCGGTCAGCGGATTGGCGCCCTCGGCCAGCGCGGCCGCCGCCAGCGCCGGGTCGATCACCCGCTCGCCGCGCAGCACCCGGCGGATCGCCTCGGCCAGCTCGGACGCCGGCGCGTCCTTCACCAGGAAGGCGTCCGCCCCCGACTCCATCGCCCGGCGCAGGTAGCCGGGGCGGCCGAAGGTCGTCGCGATGACCACCCGCGTCCCCGGCGCCCGGCTGCGCAGCTCGGCGGCCGCCTCGATGCCCGTCATCCCCGGCATCTCGATGTCCAGCACGGCGACCTGCACCTCGTTCGCCAGCACCGCCGCCACCACCTCGTCCCCGCGGCCGACCTGCGCCACGACGTCGATGTCCCCCTCCAGCCCGAGCAGCGCCGCCAGCGCCTCCCGGACCATCCCCTGGTCCTCGGCGAGCAGCACGCGGATCGAGGGGCCGTTCTCTGCAGTACCCATGGCCACGACCTTAGAGGGAAAGGGGCTTGAGTCTCCGGCAGGGGGAGACCCCACAGTGGTGCCCATGGACGGCAGCGAAACGCTCTACTCGATCGGCGACCTCTCCCGGCGCACCGGACTCACCGTCAAGGCCATCCGGTTCTACGCCGACACCGGCCTGGTCCCGCCCACCGACCGCACCACCGCCGGCTACCGCCGCTACGACCTCCACGGCCTCGCCCGGCTGGACCTCGTCCGCACCCTGCGCGAACTCGGGCTCGACCTGCCCGCGATCCGCCGGGTGCTGGAGCGCCAGGCCCCGCTGCACGAGGTCGTCTCGGCGCACGCGGAGGCCCTGGAGGTGCAGATCCGCACCCTGCGGCTGCGCCGGGCCGTCCTGCTCGCCGTCGCCCAACGCTCTTCCACCCCCGAGGAGATGACACTCATGCACAAGCTCGCCCGACTGTCCGACGCCGAACGCCGCCGGCTCGTCCACGACTTCATCGACGAGACCTTCGGCGACCTGGACGCCAACCCCGAGTTCGTCGCCATGCTGCGCTCGGCGATGCCCGAACTGCCGGACGAACCGCGGCCGGAGCAGGTCGAGGCCTGGGTCGAGCTGGGCGAACTCGTCCAGGACCCGGACTTCCGGGCGGCGGTGCGGCGGATGGCCGAGCACCAGGCCGTCGAACGGGCGGACGGCGACCGGGGCGGGCTGCACGCGGCGCTGACCGGGACGGTACGGACGGTGGTCGGCGCGGCCCTGGCCGAGGGCATCACGCCCTCCTCCCCGGCCGCCGACCCCGTCCTGGACACCCTCACCGCCGCGTACGCCGAGACCTTCCGCCGCCCCGACGACCCCGCCCTCCGCTCGTGGCTGCTGGCCCGCCTCACCACGGCCGACGACCCGCGCGCCGAGCGCTACTGGCAGTTGCTGGCCGTCATCAACGGCTGGCCGGTGCCGGAGGGCCTGCGGGAGGTATTCGGATGGCTCACCGAAGCCCTGCGCAGCAGACTGACCGGATGCTGACCCTGGAACCCCTGCGCCCCGACCACGCCGCCGCCGTCCTCGCCTTCGAGCTCGCCAACCGCGCCTGGTTCGCCCGGACCGTGCCCGACCGCGGGGACGCCTACTTCACCGCGGCCGGGTTCGCCGAGCGCCACGCCGCCCTGCTCGCCGAACAGGCCGAGGGCACCGGCCGGTTCCACCTCGTCCTCGGCCCGGACGGCGCGCTGGTCGGCCGGATCAACCTGGTGGACCTCGTGGACGGCAGCGCCGAACTCGGCTACCGCGTCGCCGAGTCCGCCGCCGGGCAGGGCCTCGCCAAGGCCGCCGTCGCGCTGGTCTGCCGACTCGCCGCCGACGCCTACGGCCTGCACGCGCTGACCGCCGCCACCACCCTCGACAACCCGGCCTCCCGGGCCGTCCTGACCGGCAGCGGATTCACGGTCACCGGGCAGTGCCGGCTCGGCGGGCACCCGGGCCTGCGCTACCGCCGCGCCCTGGACGCTTCCTAGGAGGCCGTGGAGGCCCCGGGGGACGGGGCGGGGACCGGGCGCAGGGGGACCGAGGCCCGGATCCGGAAGCCCTTGCCGCGCTCCCCCGGGCCGGTCTCCAGCCGGCCGCCGACCAGGGCGAGGCGCTCCTCCAGTCCGGAGAGCCCGTTCCCCGGTTGGGACTTGCCCGGGCCGGGACCGTTGTCGGTGATCTCCAGGACGGCGTACCGCTCGCCGCCGCCGTCCCAGCTCTCGTCCGCCGTCACCGTGCAGACGGTGGCCCCCTCGCCGTGCCGGACGATGTTGGTGACCGCCTCGCGCAGCGCCCAGGCCAGCGCGCCCGCCTCCTCGTTGGCCAGCGACGGCCAGGCGTCCACCAGCTCCGGCGCGGCCTCCAGCCGGACCTGCGCGGCGGCCAGCGCCGTACGGGCGGCGGCGAGTTCGACCGGCAGGGTGGGGCGGCGGAAGCCGGTCACGGCCTCCCGCACGTCGATCAGCGACTGCCGGGCGACCTGCTCGATCTCGGCGACCTGCGCCCGCGCCGCCTCGTCCTTGCCCGCGTCCATGAAGCGGCCGGCCAGCTCGCTCTTGAGGGTGATCAGCGAGAGCGAGTGCCCGAGCAGGTCGTGCAGGTCGCGGGCGAGCCGCAGCCGCTCCTCGGAGGCGGCCAGGTGGGCGACCGCGGCCCGGGCCTCGCGCAGTTCCTTCATGGTGGTGACCAGCCGCTGCAGGCCGGTCATCGCGACGCCGGAGAGGAAGGCGCTGAGGGCGAAGGTGGTGGTGCTGTCGTTGTCGGCGTGGATCGCCAGGCCGGTCCCCGCGGTGAGCAGGGCCATCGCGACCAGGGCGCGCAGCGCGTGCTTCACCGGGGTGATCACCGCGAGGCACACCGAGGCGTAGATGAACATGGTCAGGAACGCGCCGCCGAGCACCGCGGCGGAGGCCACCGCGAGCACGATCATCGTCCCGACGACCACCTGGCAGGCCCGCGGCTTCATCCCCGCCTGCGAGCGGAAGATCACCAGCAGGACGTAGGCGGCCACGAAGACCGCCAGGCAGGCCCAGCCGAAGACCTGCTCGGCCCCGCTGTGCCCGCCGTTCAGCAGGCCGCTCGCCGGGTAGGCCAGGTAGGTCATCCACAGCAGCATCCAGGCGACCTTGACGGTCATCTGCCGCCGGGTCTCCACCGGGGCGCCCGGGACGTTCATGAAGGAGGCGCGCACCGGACCGGCCTCCCCCGGTTCGTCGGGGCGGTCGGTCCGGTGCTCGTCGGTCATGGTGGTCATCATGCCCGGCGGGCGTCACGCCGGTACAGCACCGCTGCGCCGGCCACGAACACCGCGAAGAAGGCGGCCAGTCCGGCGACCGCGGCCAGGTCCAGGGAGTGCCCGGGCTGGGTGAAGGTGGCCAGCTTGTTGTACAGGAACACCGGGTTGAAACGGGCGAGGCCCTCCAGCGAGCCGCTCACCGGGAACCAGGTGCCGCCGAGCAGCGCCATCGCCATGTAGGTGATCATCACGATCGGCTGCACCGCGTCCGGTGCCGCCGCGTAGCCCAGCGCCACCCCCAGCGCGGCGAAGACGAAGCTGCCCAGCCAGAGCGCGGCCGCCAGCCCGATCCACTGCGGCGCGCTCAGCTGGACGCCCTGGACGGCCCCGACCGCGAAGACCACCAGGATCGCCGGCAGCGTGGTCACCGCGGTCGCCGTGATCTTGCCGACGGTGTACGCCCGGCCGGGCAGCGCGGTCAGCCGCAGCTGGCGCGTCCAGCCGCTCTTGCGCTCCAGCGAGATCCGCTGCGCGTTGCCGGTGAGCACCGCGCCGACCGCGCCGAAGGTGGCCATCGAGACCATGAAGTAGGTCTTCACGGGCAGGCCGCCGGCCTGGTTGCCGGAGCCGTAGGCGTTGATGAAGAAGACGTACATCAGCGCCGGGTAGAGCACCGTGAAGAACAGGTAGCGCCGGTTGCGGAGGGTCCGCAGGATCTCCAGCTTGATCAGGGTGGTCATCGCACGCTCTCCTTCTCGGCGTCGGCCCGGCGGTCCAGCTCGCCCGTGATGGTCAGGAAGGCCTGCTCCAGGCCGACCCCGGCGACCTCCAGGCCGCGCGGGTACAGGCCCGCCCGGTAGATCCCGGCGACGCCGGCGTCGGCGTCCGCGGTCCGGATCCGCACCGTCCGCACCCCCGGGACGCGGGCGGTGACGTCCAGCGCCTGCACGCCCGGCAGGGAGCGCAGCACGGCCTCGTCGAAGCGGACGTCCGCGGGGAGGTCGGCGTCGTGGAGTTCGAAGGCGATCCGGCGGGCCCCGGCGCGCGCCTTGATCTCGGCGGAGCTGCCGTCGGCGATCAGCCGGCCCCGGTGCAGCACCAGGACGCGGTCGGCGATCGAGTCGGCCTCCTCCAGGTAGTGGGTGGCGAACAGCACCGTGCGCCCGGCGTCGGCCTGCGCGCGCATGCTCGCCCAGAACGCCTGCCGGACGCTGACGTCCATGCCGGTGGTGGGCTCGTCCAGCACGATCAGGTCGCTGTCGCCGGCGATCGCCAGGGCGAAGCGGACCCGCTGCTCCTGGCCGCCGGACAGCTTGTCGACCCGGCGTTCGGCGATCTCCTCGATCCCGGCGTCGGCCAGCACCTCCGTGACCGGCCGGCCGCGCGGGTGCACCTTGCAGGCGAGCTCGACGATCTCGCGGACCTTGACGTCGGTCATCAGCCCGCCGCTCTGCAGCATCGCGCCGACCCGGCCGTCCGCGATCGCCGCCCGCGGGGTGGCGCCGAACAGCGTGACGCTGCCCTGGTCGGGTTCGCGCAGGCCGAGCAGCAGGTCCAGGCTGGTGGACTTCCCGGCGCCGTTCGGGCCGAGCAGGGCGACGGTCTCGCCCGGCCGCAGCACGAGGTCCAGGCCGTCCACGGCGCGCACCCGCCCGTAGCTCTTGCCGACGCCGCGGAAGGCGGCCACCTCGGTAACCATCGCCCGGCTCCTCTCCCTGGTGGGGTCCGGTGCGGAGCTGTCCGCACCACCCCAGGGTCCCGCCGGGGCCGGGGCCGGCGGCAGTGTCGGGGGGGGGGGGGGTGGGGGTGGGGGTGTGGGTGGGCACGGCCGAGCGCCCCGGGGGGGGGGGGGCCCGCCGCCCCCCTTGGGGGTGGGGCGAGGGGCGGCACGGGCGGTTCCCCTCCGTCACATAGGATGTCCGGCCGGAGGGGGCGGAACGGCGGGGAGAGGTACAGGTGCGGGGAGATCGCACGGCACGGGCCACCACCGACTACGAAGCCACGACCGGTCGGATCGCGGGTCTACCGCTCCGCCGGCACCACGTGCTGCTGACAGCGTGGACGGTGCTCTGGTTCTTCCTGGTGGAGCCCAGCGGCGGCTTCTCCTGGCACTACCTGCGCCAGGGCGAACAGCTGCTGTTCAGCGGCCAGCCCGACGGCGGCCTCTCGCTCTACGCCCACCACCCCGAGCTGCAGATCGGCCCGGTCAGCCTGGCCGCCGCCCGGCTCACCGCCCCGTTCTCGCCGCACGTCGGCCAGCTGATCGCCGAGGCGGCGAGTGCCGGGCTCGGCCTGGTGATGCTGGTGCTGGTCGGCCGCACCGCCGCCCTGTACTACCTCGGCACCGGCACCAACCACCGCCGGCTCCAGCAGCGGCTGCTGATCGCCGGGCTGGCGTTCATCCCGATGTGGGTCGAGGTGTCCGTCCGCTTCGCGCACCTGGACGACGTCCTCGCGCTGTTCTTCACCACCCTCGCCGCGCACGCCCTGGCCCGCGGCAAGCCCGTCCAGGTCGCGGTGTTCCTGGCCCTGGCGGTCGATTCCAAGCCCTGGGCGCTTGCCTTCGCCCCGCTGATCCTGGCCCTGCCCCGGCCCGCCTGGCTGCGCACCGTGCTCTGGTTCTGCCTGCTGGTCGCGGTCGCCTGGCTGCCGTTCTACCTGGGCAACCTGGACACCATGGCGGCGGCCAAGTTCACCATCCCGAACCAGCCCGCCTCCGCGCTGCGCTGGTTCGGGGTCACCGACCCGGCCACCCCCTGGTGGGACCGTCCGACCCAGTTCGCGCTGGGCATCGGCCTCGGCTGCGTGGCCGTCTGGCGCGGGCGCTGGCCGGCCGTGGTGCTGCTCGGGGCGGACGCCCGGATCCTGCTCGACCCGAGCGTCTACACGTACTACACGGCCTCGATCCTGCTCGGCACCCTGCTCTGGGACGCGGTCGGCCAGAAGCGGCTGGTCCCGTGGTGGAGCTGGATCGCGCTGGCGGCGCTGTACGGCGGCACACTGTTCCTGCCGTCCGACGCGGCCCGCGGCTTCGTCCGGCTCGCCTTCGTGGTGGTCTCCGCCGCGTACGTGCTGCTCTGGCCCACCCAGCAGTCCCGCCGGCCGCGGCCACCGGCCCAGGGCGGCGGGGAGGGCCGCCGGCGCTCCGCCCGGCGGCGCGAGCGGGAGCTGGTCGACGCCTGAGGCCTCCCGGAACACGGCTTGACCCTCACGCGACGTGAGAGCGGAGGGTGGTGGTCACCACCAGGGAGGAGCTCCGGATGAACGGGGACGAGGGCTACGCGGTCGGCGCCGTGGCGAAGATCGCCAAGGTGACCGTCCGCACCCTGCACCACTACGACGAGATCGGACTGCTGTCCCCCGCGGGACGCACCCGGGCCGGCTACCGCCGGTACGTGGACGCCGACCTCGACCGGCTGCAGCAGATCCTGTTCTACCGCGAGCTCGGATTCGCCCTGGAGGAGATCACGGCGATCCTGGACGACGACTCGGTCAGCCCGACCGAGCACCTCCGGCGTCAGCACCGGCTGCTGACCGACCGGATCGGCCACCTC
The DNA here is from genome assembly GCF_042786665.1 of Kitasatospora sp. NPDC059146. Taxonomy (NCBI): domain Bacteria; kingdom Bacillati; phylum Actinomycetota; class Actinomycetes; order Kitasatosporales; family Streptomycetaceae; genus Kitasatospora; species Kitasatospora sp. NPDC059146. The sequence continues at coordinate 17,212 of NZ_JBHZCY010000016.1, forward strand.
CAGGAACTCGCCACCGCCGTCGAACACGCCATGGAGGCACGCAGGATGGGCATTCAGCTGAGCCCGGAGGAGAAGTTCGAGATCTTCGGCGAGGGCTACCGCGAGGAGTGGGAGCAGGAGGCCGAGCAGCGCTGGGGGAAGACCGAGGCCTGGGCCGAGTCCCAGCGGCGCACCGGCGCCTACACCAAGGCCGACTGGCAGCGGATCCAGGAGGAGATGGCCGGGCTCAACGCCCGCCTGGTCGCGGCCGTCACCGCCGGCGACCCCGCCGACGGCACCGCGGCCATGGACCTCGCCGAGGAGCACCGGCAGCACATCTGCCGGAACTTCTACGACTGCACGTACACCATCCACCGCGGCCTGGCCTGCCTCTACGTCGAGGACCAGCGCTGGACCGCCACCTACGAGGAGCTGGCCCCCGGGCTGGCGCAGTGGCTGCACGACGCCGTCGTCGCCAACGCCGACCGGCACGAGAAGGCGTAGCGGCGCAGGCGTCCGCTACGCGATCCCGCGCCCGAAGGAGCGCCGGTAGGCGGTCGGTGAGGTGCGCATCACCCGGCCGAAGTGGTGGCGGAAGGTCGCGGCGCTCTCGAAGCCGACGGCCACGGCGACCTCCTCCACCGAGCCCTCCGGCGACTCCAGCAGCGTCAGACTGGCCGCGATGCGCTGGGTGACGACCCAGCGCATCGGGCTGGTGCCGTTGCGGGCGGTGAAGTGCCGCAGGTACGAGCGGTCCGACATCCGGGCGGCCCGGGCCAGCACCGAGACGGTGAGCGGCTCGGCCAGGTGGTCCAGCGCCCACTGCATGCTGCGGGCGACCCCGTCCTCGTCCTCCTCGACCGGACGGACCGCGGCCTCGATGAACTGCGCCTGCCCGCCGTCCCGGTGCGGCGCCACCACGAAGCGGCGGGCCACGCTGTTGGCCACCTTGGCGCCGTGGTCCCGGCGCACCAGGTGCAGGCACAGGTCGATCCCGGCGGCGCTGCCCGCGCTGGTCAACACGTCGCCGTGGTCGACGTACAGCACGTCCGGGTTGACCCGCACCCGCGGGTAGCGCTGCTGGAGGAGGTCGGCGTACCGCCAGTGGGTGGTCGCCTCCTTGCCGTCCAGCAGTCCGGCGGCGGCCAGCGCGAAGGCGCCCGAGCAGATCGAGACGATCCGGGCGCCGCGCTCGTGCGCCGTCCGCAGCGCCTCGACCAGGCCGGGGGAGACTTCGCCGCCGAAGGCGTTGCGCACGCCGGGGACGATGACGGTGTCGGCCGCGGCGAGTTCGTCCAGGCCGTGCCGGGCGGTCAGCGCGAAGCCGCCCACCGCGTCCAGGGGCGTGCCCGGCCGGTCCGCGCACACCTTCAGCCCGTACCAGGGCGCGGCCAGCAGCCCGCCCAGCTCGGGCCGGGCCAGCCCGAACACCTCGACCACCACGCCGAGTTCGAACGGTGCCATGCCCTCGAAGGCGTACACCGCGAGGTCGTGCACGGGCTCCGGGCGGCGGCCGATGGTGACGGCCACCGGCCGCGGCCGGGCGGGCGCGGCCGCGTCGACCGGCTCCTCGACGTACTGCTCGGCCATGCGAACCCCCTGCTCACGGGTGCCGGAACTGCCGGTGAGTGTAGTCGTCGCGGCCCGCCCGGAACTTGCCGCGAACTTCCCGTGAATCCCCCTGCAACCTCCACCCGCGCCGCACGTCCATCACTACGGGGGCGGAGGGATCCGGGTCGGACGCGGCTGCGAGGATCTCCCCGATCACGATCTTGATCAGGTGCCTGACGGTCCGGCGAGCACGCCGCCCACCGTCCCGGGGGAAAGCAGAACCGCACATGTCCATGGCCATCGGCCCGATCGCCGCGCCACGGTGGGGGCGCGGCTTCTCCGTCCGCGCGGCCCGCGGAGTCCGGGGCGCGGTCGTCACGCTGTTCGGTGCGCAGGAGGCCGGTGCGCCGGACTCCGTGCTCACCGTCGAGCAGCAGCAGCCGGCGCAGCGCCGCTCCGGCTTCCGGCTGGTGCGCGGCGGCCGCGGTCCCGCGGAGGACCGGCCCACGCTGACCGACCTGTACCACGCCCACCGGCTGGGCCTGGTCCGGATGGCGGTCCTGCTGGTCGACCACCAGGACCTGGCCGAGGACGTCGTGCAGGAGGCCTTCACCCAGCTCTACCAGCGTCACGGCGAGCACCTGGACGACCTCGACAACGCGCTCGGATACCTGCGGACCTCGGTGGTCAACGGCGCCCGCTCGATGCTGCGCCGCCGCCGGACCGCCCGGGAGTACGTGCCCCCGCACGAGGCGGACGCCCCCTCCGCCGAGGACCACGCGGTGCTCAACGACGAGCACCGACGGGTGCTCGTCGCCTTGCAGGAGTTGACCCCCCGCCAGCGTGAGGTGCTGGTGCTGCGCTACTGGTCCGACATGTCGGAGGCGCAGATGGCCGAGACCCTGGGGCTCTCCCGGGGCGCCGTGAAGTCCACTGCCAGCCGGGCCCTGGACGCCCTGGAGAAGCACCTGGAGAAGGTTCGATGACCGACAAGTTCCCCCGCCCGGGCGGCGGTGACGGCGGTGGGCCGGCCGAAACCGCGACCGAACGGCTGCTCCGCGAGGCGATGGACGCCCGGGCGTCCCTGATCACCGTCCACGGCCTGCGCCCGGCCGCGCCCCCGCGGGGCCGGGTCCGCAGGCTCCGCCCGGTGTACCTGACCGCCGTGCCGGTCCTCGCCCTGGCCGCCTCCCTGGGGATCGGCCTGCTCGCCTTCCACGGCGACCCGGTCGCCAAGCAGGACGTCCCCCCGCCCCCGGCCGCGAGCATCACCGCGCCCCCGACCCCCGGCCCGGACGCGACGCCCACCCAGGACGCCTCGCCCACCCCGGCCGGCACCGCCCCCACCACCGGCGGTCCCGCCGCGGACCGGCCGCTCTCCGACCTCGTCCCGTCCTCGTCCGGCTCGGGCGTGCCGACCGGGCCGGGCACGCCGTACACCTTCCGCGGCGTCAAGTTGAAGGTGCCGGCCGGCTGGAAGGCCGTGCCGCTCTCGGACCAGGCGGTCTGCCTGCTGAGCCCGGGCGCGCCGACCGATCCGCAGCGGAACTGGTCGTCGGCGGTGTGCGCGCCGTACGGCGTCCAGGTCACGGTCTACAACTCGGCGGGCGAACTCCAGGGCGGTGCCTGGCCGACGACGGCCGACCTGGACGCCCCGGCCGGCTGGGCGCACCAGGGCAGTTGCCCGGTCTGGGGCAACCCCCACCCGCCGACGGCGGGCGAGATGAACAGCGCGGGGCCGACGAAGAGCGCGGTCACCGTGGCGGGCAGTCCCGCGGTCAGGTCGCAGTGGCAGGTCACCTGCGGCAGCGACTCCTTCACGACCCAGCTGTGGGCCCTGCCCAAGGACCAGGTCTTCGTCTCGGCGCAGGGGCTCAGGTCCGACTACCAGCCCGGGCTGACGGCCGTCGTCAACAGCCTGGACCCGAGCGGCCACCAGGCCCCGGCGGCGGCGGAGCCCGGCCCGAACGACCTCGCGGTCAGCATCGACGGCCTCTCCTCCGGCCAGCAGATGCGGATCGGCAGCGCGGTCGCCACCTTCTCGGTGACCTTCCGGAACACCGGACAGGGCACCTACGACCAGGTCCAGCCGCTGCTCTTCACCGACCGCTACGGGGGCACGCCGACCGCGCCCGGCCAGCAGCTGCCCAACGACGGCAAGCTGGAGGTGCAGACGGACGGCGGCTGGTCGGTCCGGGCGATGTCCCGGGGGAGCGACACGTCCTACGCGGTGGCGCAGGACCAGGACGTCTTCTCGCTGGGCCCGGGGCAGAGCAGGCGGCTGACCTACCGGCTGACGATCGGGCCCAAGGACGGGACCGGGGACATGCCGCTGAGGGCGCAGGCCCTGGTGCCGTACCGCGGCAGCGGCGACCTGACCGTGCTCGGGCACCAGGACATCGCGCTCAGGATCGTCCAGTAGCGCGCAGGGCCCGGCCTCCCCGCGGGTGGGAAGGCCGGGCCCCGGCGCGGCCTCGGGTTCGGGCTCAGGCTCAGGCCAGCGAGGCCATCCAGGCCTCGACCTCGTCGCCGCGCCGCGGCAGCCCGGCCGAGAGGTTCTCGTTGCCGTCGGCGGTGACCAGGATGTCGTCCTCGATCCGGACGCCGATGCCGCGGTACTCCTCGGGCACGGTCAGGTCGTCCTGCTGGAAGTACAGGCCGGGCTCGACGGTGAGCACCATGCCGGGCACCAGCAGGGCGTCGACGTGCTCCTCGCGGCGCGAGTGGGCGCAGTCGTGGACGTCCAGGCCGAGCATGTGGCCGGTGCCGTGCAGGGTCCAGCGGCGCTGCAGGCCGAGCTCCAGGACCTTCTCGACGTCGTACACCGAGGCGTCCAGCAGGCCCCAGGCGAGCAGCCGCTCGGCGAGGACGCGCTGTGAGGCGTCGTGGAAGTCGCGGAAGCGGGCACCCGGGCGGACCGCGGCGATGCCGGCCTCCTGGGCGTCGTACACCGCGTCGTAGATCTTCCGCTGCAGCGCGGTGAAGGAGCCGCTGATCGGCAGGGTGCGGGTGACGTCGGCGGTGTAGAGGGTGTGGGTCTCCACGCCGGCGTCCAGCAGCAGCAGCTCGCCGGGGCGGACGTCGCCGTCGTTGCGGACCCAGTGCAGGGTGGTGGCGTGCGGGCCGGCCGCGGCGATGGTGCCGTAGCCGACGTCGTTGCCCTCGACCCGGGCGCGGCGCCAGAAGGTGCCCTCGATCCAGCGCTCGGAGGTGGCGACGGCCTGCCCGAGCTCGCGGACCACGTCGGTGAAGCCGTTGACGGTGGCGTCGCAGGCGGCGCGCAGCTCGCCGATCTCCCACTCGTCCTTGACCAGGCGCAGGCCGCTCAGGAACTCCTTGAGGTCGGCGTCCTTGTCGGCGTCCAGCACCTCGGCGAGCGCGGCCTCCAGGCCGGCGTCGTAGCCGCGGACGATCCGGGTCGGCACGGCGGAGTCCTTGGCGCGCCCGGCCAGCTCCTCGGCGGCCTTGCGGACGTCGCGGGCGGGCAGGCCGAGCAGCTGCTCCTGCTCGGTCAGGCTGTGCCGGCGGCCGACCCACAGCTCGCCGTAGCCGTCCAGCCAGAACTCGCCGTTCTCGCGGTCCGAGCGGGGCAGCAGGTAGAGGGTGAACTCGTGGCCGGCGTCGCCGGTCGGCTCGCCGACCAGCACCGCGTCCTCGGTCCGGTCGCCGGTGAGGTGCACGTACTCGCTGGCGGCGCGGAAGTTGTAGTCGGTGTCGTTGGAGCGCACCCGCAGGTTGCCGGCCGGGACGACCAGGCGCACGCCCGGGTGGGCGGCGGACAGCGCGGCACGGCGCGCGGCGGCGTACGGGGCCTGGGCGACCGGGGTGAGGCCGTGCAGCTCGGTGTCGGCCCAACCGGTCCTCATCGAGGCGGACAGCTCGTCCGAGATCTCGCCGTAGAGGCCGTTCTTGCGGCCCTTGAACGGCGGCGGCTCCTCGCCGCCCTCGGCCTCGGGGTTCTCGGCCACTGCGGGGGTCCGGTCCTCGGTCACGTGCAACGCCTCCTTGGGGGTGGTACCGCCGCCCTCGGGGGAGGTGTCGGGTCGCGACACGCGCGGGCGGCCGTGCGTCCATGGTACGGACGCCCGGCCGCCCGCCCGTCCGGGGTTCGTATGGGCAGGGCCCGTCTTCGGACTCCCGCCTGCGGGGCGGCGACGGGCCCTACTCGAAGCGCGCGGCCAGCAGCATCAGGTCGTCGGTGGCCGGGGAGGCGTCCGGGGCGGGGCAGACGGCCAGCAGATGGGCGCAGAGCCGCTCCGGGTCGATCCGCACGTCGCGCGGGGCGTCGGCGGCGGCCCGGCGCAGGTTGGCCTGGCCGGCGTGCAGGGTCGGGCCGCAGCGGCGGGCCAGGCCCTCGGTGTAGAGCAGCAGGGTGTCGCCGCGCCCGGCGGTGAGCTCGACCCCGGGGGCCTCCCAGCAGGCCAGCATGCCGAGCGGGGCGGAGAGCGAGGTCTCCACGAACTCGGCGCCGTGCCGGCCGACCAGGACGGGCGGGCAGTGCCCGGCCCCGGCCAGGGTGATCCGGCGGTCCTCGGGTTCGACCCAGGCGTAGACGGCGGTGGCGGTGCGGGTCGGCTCGGTGGTCTTGAGCAGCAGTTCCAGGTCGCCGAGGACGGAGACCGGGTCCTCGCCCTCCAGTACCGCGTACGCCCGCAGCGCGGCCCGGATCCGGCCCATCGCGGCGGCCGCGCCGGGGGCGGAGCCGGGGCCCGCGCCGGGGCCGTCGCCGGAGACCGAGCCGACGGTGAGGCCGACGGTGCCGTCCGGCAGCGGGATGGCGTCGTACCAGTCGCTGCCGCTGGAGCGGTCCAGGCCGGCCGGGACGAGCCGGGCGGCCAGTCGCAGTCCGGGGATCTGCGGGAGGTGGTCCGGCAGCAGGCCGCGGCGCAGCGCCTCGGTGGTGCGCAGGGTGCGTTCCGCCTCCAGCTGCTTGGCGAGCAGCGGGGCGGCGATCTCGCAGTAGTGGCGGGCGAGTTCGCGCTGGCAGTCGGTGGGCTGGGCGGGCCGGTCGTAGAACCAGACGGCGGCGGCGAGCGGGCCGTCCTCGACGGTGGCGAGCGGGAGGCCGTAGGCGCCGCCGAGGCCGAGGTGGACGGCGAGTTCGCGCAGCCGGGCGCCGACGGCCGGGTCGTCGGCGAGGTCGGCGGAGTGCAGCTGTTCGGGGCGGTCGTGCTCGCTCAGCAGCCGGGCGAGCAGGCTCTGTTCGGTCGGGACGGTCTCCAGGGCGCCGAGGCTGGCCCGGTCCAGGCCGAGGCCGACGGGCTGGCCGGTGCCGCCGCCCGGCAGCAGGGTGACCAGGACGCCGCGGTCGGCGCCGAGCAGGGCGGCGCCGGAGGCGAGCACGGCGTCCAGGGTGGCGGTGGTGCCGCGGGCGCGGGCGAGCCGCTCGGTGTGCTCGTACAGGCTGGTGATATCGGACAGGCGTCCGGCCAAACGGTCCTGCACCGTGCTGGACGGTGCCGCGGGGCCGTCGGCGCCGCCGTCCGGAGCGTCGGTGGGGCCGGGCAGGTCCGGCGGCGGGTCGAGGACGGTGAGCCCGCCCGCACAGCCGGTCTCACCCGGCTCTGCGGGCGGCGTCGACGGCTGGGCGGCCGACGCGTGGGACTTGGTCATGCCGCCACTCCTGACGCGGTGCTACGTGCCATGCGAAACCCCCAGGTACGGCCAATGTGGAGCGAGCACGGCCAAAGGACGCGTTTCGCCTCGATTCGCTACTACTCGTCATTGATCGACAGCAATGCCACCACTTCTACACAGGCCATTCGGGGCATGTCCAGATCCAGGACGATGCGGTGGCCGGTTCCACGTCCGCGCGACCCGGTCGGAGGGCGCGCACCGGGCGCGGCGCGCCGGTCGGAGCCGGAGGCATGGAGCGAGCCGGGAGCGGGCAGAACCGAGGGGACGGACCGGGCGGCCGTCCGGATCGTATGTCCGCGCCGCCCGCGATCCGGGCTGGCCGGAAGTCTCTCACTCGTACGGTGGAACCAAGCGCGCCCGGGCGGCGTCCATCCGGTCGCATACGGGATTCTCGTTCCAGGGGCTGTTCCAGTGCGCGGCCCTTCTCATGTCGTGCTCCACACCGTGCTCCACGTCGTAGCCGCGCCGTCCGCCGTGCCGCCCGCCCCGTTCCGCGCCTTTCCGGGGCCGTGCCGCCGCGGGCCCCTGCGGCGGGTCCCGACGGATGTCGGTGGGGCGGAGCGAACCGAGCGGTCAGGGAAAGGAACGAGCGCCATGCGTGAGAACCCGAAGAGCCCGAGGAGCCGGTCGCAGGAGTCCCGGGAGCCGCAGGAGTCGTCCGCCCGGCTGGCCGCGGCCCTCACGGCCGCCGTCGAACACCGCTGGCCGGTGGTGCCCGGCACCGTGCTGTGCGGCGGCCGCTGTTCCTGCGGGGAGCCGGACTGCCCGGCGCCCGGCGCCCATCCGCACGACCCGTCCCTGCTGGCCGCCACCACGGACCCCCGGATGGTGCGCTGGTGGTGGGAGCGGCAGACCCCGGACGCGCCGGTGCTGGCCGCCACCGGCTCCGCGGTCTCGGCGGTCAGCCTGCCCGCGGCGGCCGGTGCCAGGGCGCTGGTCCACCTGGGCGCGCTGCGGCTGCCGCTCGGCCCGGTGCTCGCGATGCCGGGCCGCTACGCCCTGCTGGTGGCCCCGTACTCGCTCGACGCCCTGGGCGAGATGCTCGCCCAACTCCCTTCGGTGCCAGGATCGTTGCGCTACCACGGGCCGGGCGGCTTCCTGCCGCTGCCGCCCGGCGGCGGGGCCGGGAGGGTGCGCTGGGTGCTGGCGCCGCGGCCGGCCGCGGCCGGTGGGGTCCGGTTGCCGCAGGTCGGGCCGCTGCTGGGGGAGTTGGTGGAGGCGACGGTCCGGCTGGACAGCGGGCGCTCGACGTACTGACGGATCGCCGGGTCGGGCCGGACTCCGGGCCCGGTGGTGCGGGGCGTTCCGGAAAAAGAAAAGATCCGGCCGCTGGCGACGGGGGATGCACCAGCGGCCGGACTCTTTAGACAGTAACAAGGATCCGCGCCCGCGCCAATTTCCAAGACGCCCTCCAGGCCCGGAAATTGCGGCTTCCCGGCGACAATGTGACGCGTATCACCCGGATCCTGCGCGCTTTAGTTCAGGGTGACCTGACGGTTCACCAGGTTCGCGCGGGCGCGCCGCTCCTCGGCGGTCAGCTCGGTCGGGTCGGCGAGGACGGCGGCGAGCCGCTCGCCGAACTCGGCGGCCGGCTTCTCGCAGTCGGCGGCGGTCATGGCGAGCGGGAGGTCCCACACCGGGACGGTCAGGCCGTGCGCGCGGAACGAGCCCACCAGGCGGGTGTCCGCGCCGAGCGAGGCCTCGCCGGCGGCGTTCAGCCGGGCCAGCGCGTCCAGCAGCCGCTCCTCGGGCACGGTCATCACCCAGCGCAGGTGGTTCTTGTCCGGGGTGCCGCACCAGTAGGCGGCGTCGACGCTCGCGAGCTTCTCGGTCGGGATGGCGGAGGCGTTGGCGCGCTCCAGCGAGGCGGCGACCTCGCCGGTGGCGGTCTCGGCGTCCTCCAGCCAGAACTCGAAGCCGGTGTGCACGGTGGGCGTGAACGCGGCGGAGGCGTCCAGCAGGTCCTGGAGGCGGCGGCCGCCCGGGCCGGTCCGGCGGGCCGGGACGGGGCTGCCGGGCTCGGTGGCCAGGGCCAGCTCCAGGGCGTCCGCGAGGTCGCGGCTGAGGTCGCCCGAGGAGGACTGGGTCTGCAGGCCGAGCAGGATCGAGCCGTCGGGGCGGCGCAGGGCCGGCCAGGCCAGCGGCAGCACCGTCGCCAGGGTCACCGACGGGACGTCGCCCCCGGCGCTCGCGGTCACTCCGGCGGCCAGCGTCAGCGGCACCGTGGCGGCGGGCACCAGCTCGCGCAGCGCCACCCAGTCGGCCTCGCCCGGCAGGCCCTCGAACGGGCGGTGCACCAGCTCCTGCACGGCGTGCGAGGCCTCCCGGCCGTGGCACGCCTTGTAGCGGCGGCCCGAGCCGCAGGGGCAGTCCTCGCGGGCCCCGACCACGGGGATCTCACCCGTGACGGCGGTGGTGGACTGGCGCTGCGGCGCCTTCTTGGCGGCCTTCTTGCCCATGCTGCGGCTCTCCCGGGGACGGTGGTCCTGTTTCACGGGAAGCCTACTGAGGTTCCCCCGGCGCGCGGGAACGCGCCGGGGCGGGCGCCGGTCGGACGGGTGCCGTACGCCCTGGTACCGGTCGGACGGGTGCCGCTCGGACGGCTACGCGCTGCGGGCGGTGCCGCCCCCGGTGCGCCGGGCGTGCCGGGCGCGGGCGGGCAGCGCCGCCCAGACCGTGACCTCGCCGGGCGCGTCCCGGACGCCCCAGTCGCTGGCCAGCTGGTCGACGATGGCCAGGCCGCGGCCGCCGCGCGAGGTCAGCGAGGGGCTGGCGGGCAGCGGCCGGGTGGCCGCGCCGCCGTCGGTGACCTCCAGGGTGAGCACGCCGTCGGCGTGCATCTGCCAGCGGACCAGCACACCGCCGGCCGGCTCGGCCGTGTCGTCCTCGGGCTCCCGGCCGCCCGGTGCCGGGTGCGTCCCGGAGGGGACGCCGACCAGCACCTGGTCCACCACCTCCGCCCGGGCGCCGCGGCCCAGGGCGGGCAGCGGGCCGAGCGGACGGGCGTACCGACAGGCGTTGCTCAACAGTTCGGAAAGGATCAGAACAGCATCATCGATGACCGGTTCCGGTATCTGCCGGTCACCCAGATCTCGACGCAGTCGGCGCCGTGCGACCCCGACACTCGCTGGGCCGTGCGGCACTGCCATGGTCGATGAAGTCGGCACTTCACGCGCCACCATCAACGCCACCCCCGGACCTCCTTCAGCGTATGCCGAGGGATGGATGCCCCTTGGTAATGCGTCGGAAACGACTGTCGGAGGATCCTGCGGGCCCTTTTCCGGCGGCGCGACTCAGGGTCGACAAGAGGTCATTCCGTGCTCACCCTCCGTCGCCCGATCGCAAGAATTCCGGCAATACCGTGCGCGGAAGGTTTGACTGCCGACCAGGGTGATCAGGTTTCCCCGGGTACCCGGGGCGCCCGGCCCCGGCTCAGCGGCCGAGCTGGGCCAGCACCTCGGCGGGCCTGTTGGTGATGATCGCGGAGACCCCGAGCTCCAGGCAGAGCTCGACGTCGGCCGGCTCGTCCACCGTCCACACGTGCACCTCGTGGCCCAGCTCGCGCAGCCGGGGCACCAGCTGCGGCTTGGCCTTGATCAGCTCGATGCCGGGGCCGGCGATCCGGGCCCCGCCCGGCAGCGGCTGCCCGGGGCGCAGGCGGCCCAGCAGCGGCAGCATCCGTTCGATCAGGAACACCCGCCGGTAGTCGGGCGCGGCGGCGGCCACCCGGTTCAGCGCGATCGAGGAGAAGCTCATGATCCGGGCGGACGGGCGCTCGCCGTCCGGCGCGGTGCCGATCTTGTACCGCTCCAGGGTGCGCAGCAGCTCGGCCTCGACCCGGCCGCGGAACCGCACCGGGTGCTTGGTCTCGATCGCCAGGTCCACCGGGCGGCCGCAGTCCACCACCAGTTCGAGCAGCCGCTCCAGCCGCAGCACGCCGCGCAGCTCGGGGTCGGTGCTGGGCCGGCCGGTCTTCCAGGCGCCGAAGTCGTACGCCTCCAGCTCGGCCAGCGTCATCGCGGAGACGGTGCCGCGGCCGTTCGAGACCCGGCCGATCCGGCGGTCGTGCACGCAGACCAGGTGGCCGTCGGCCGTCACCCGCACGTCGCACTCGACGGCGTCCGCGCCCTCGTCGAGCGCGCGCCGGTACGCCGCGAGGGTGTGCTCGGGCAGGGCGTGGGAGGAGCCGCGGTGGGCGATCACCTGGACGGAGGGCGTGGTGCGCGCCGCCGCCGAGGGCAGTTCTGGGCTGGTCACGGCCCCAACGATAGGGGGCGCGGGTGAACCCGGGGCGAAGCCGGTCCCAACCTGCGGGGCCGGCTCCGCCCCCGGTGCGTCAGGCCCGGGCGGTGCGGCGGGTCAACGGGGTGAGGCCCCAGGTGACCAGCGCCGGCACCAGGAAGGCGAACAGCGAGGCCGAGGTCCACTCCTGCGGGGTGAAGTGCAGGGTCCGCTGGGCCGAGGTCCAGAAGTCCACCCATCCGTCGCCCACCGCGGTCGGCGCGATCAGCTGGTAGACGGCGAAGCCCAGCACCCACGGCAGCAGCATCAGCCAGCGGGACGGTGCCCGCTCGGAGAGGTCCCAGCCGTGCCGGCCGGCGCCGAAGAAGTAGTCCACCGCCAGCACCGCCAGCAGCGGTACGAAGACCGAGCCGATCAGGCCGAGGAAGTTGCTGTAGGTGTCGGTGAACCGGTCGATGCGCAGCGCCAGCACGGTGGTCAGCACGCCGATCCCGCCGCTCAGCACCCGGCGGTCCACCCGCGGCAGCAGGTTCTGCAGCGACATCGCGGTCGAGTAGACGTTGGCGAAGGACTGGTCGGTCTCGCGCAGCACCAGCACCAGGAGGAACAGCCAGCCGGCCCAGACACCGAGGAAGGAGTCGAAGATCCGGCTCGGGTCGCCGTCGGACTGGAGCAGCGCCATCAGGCCCAGCACGTAGCACCAGACCTGGGCGACGGTGTAGCCGGAGAAGCTGCCCCAGAAGGCCGACTTCGGGCTGCGCGAGTGCCGGGTGTAGTCGGCGGCCATCGGGACGAAGGAGATCGACACCGCGATCATCGCGTCGGTGGCGCCCAGGAAGCCGTGCCAGTTGCCCGCGCCCGGGTCCGGCACGCCCTGGCGGCCCAGCTGGACGGTGAAGTACACCATCGCGACCGCGACCGCCCCGGCCACGAAGCGGCGCAGCACCGCGATCGAGCCCAGCGGCCAGATCGTCAGCGCGGTGGTCAGCGCGCCCGCGAGCAGCACGAACAGCCAGCGGTAGTCGCTGGTGTGGGCGACGGTCTGGGCGCCCGCCGCGATGGTCAGCAGCTCGAACACGCCCCAGCCGACGCACTGGACGATGTTCAGCACGGTCGGCAGGTAGGACAGCCGGGTGCCGAACAGGCCGCGCAGGTTGGCCATCGCCGGGGCGCCGGTGCGGGCCCCGATCAGCGCGGCGACGCCGAGCATCGCGGTGCCGACCGCCGTACCGGTCACGATCGCCGTCACCGCGGCGGCCAGCGACAGCTCGCTGCCCTTCTCGCCGAGCACGGTCGCGGCGGTGGAGAAGCCGATCAGGCTGACGCCGAGGTTCATCCACAGCGCGAAGTGGTCCCGGAAGCGCAGGGTGCGCGGCGGCTCGGTGTCCAGGACCAGCGGTGCCTCGACGCGGTGGTCCAGCAGCGCGGCGCCGGCGCCGGCCGGGTCCGGCGGGAAATCCTTGGACGCGGGCGCGCCCGGAGAAGAGGATGGCGAAGCAGGCGGCATGGCCGATACTCCCTACGCCGGCATTACCCGGACAGGTTCCGGCGGTCAGCGCCCCCTCGACGGTCCGCCGGTCACTGGCCTGGCGTACGGTCGACATGCGCACTCTCAGCCTGGTCGGTCCAAGCTCCCGCGTGTCAGTTTGGAGCGACAGGCTAACCGGCACGGGTACGAACGCCAAAGGCCACGGGGTGCGCGGTCCGCATCGCGGGACGCCGGGCGGGGGTGGGGAGCCCCGGTTGTCGGTGGCGGCTAAGGATTCTTATGAGTTATTCAGAGGGGTCCTTACGGCAATCGAATCGCCGGTGCGAAAAACTATGGTCCTTGGTTCTGTCAGCTATGGAGGTCGTCCGTGAGCACCGAGCGCGAGGTTGGGCCCATCGGGCCGCAGGGGGAGCAGCCCGCGGGGGCCCCGGAGGCGGCGGGTGCCGTTCCCGACGGCACCGCTCAGGGCGGCCACAAGCCGACCATGGCCTTCAGCCGGGTTCCCGAGCCGAAGGACGAACCGGTGGACAACCCGGTGGCCGGGCCGGTGGACGGGTCGGCCGACGCCGCCCCGGCCGACAGCGGGCACCAGCCGACCATGGCGTTCGGCCGGGTCCCGGAGCCGGCCGCCGCGAGCGCGGCGGCCGAGGCCGCCCCGGCGGAGGGCGGGCACCAGCCGACCGTCGCCTTCACCAAGGTGCCCGCGCCGGAGGCCCCGGCCGCGCCGGCCGCGCCCGCCGTCGAGGAGCCCGCCGTCGACCCGGCCACCGGCTACATCGACGCCCCGCCGCCGGTCCTGCCGCCCGCGCCGCCCGCCCCGGCCCCGGTCGCCGCCGCTCCGGCCGCGCCCGCCCTGCCGCCGGGCACCCCGGGCACCAACCCGTACGCGACCCCGACCCACGGCGTGCCCGCCGCCGGCGCCCACGAGGGCTACGGCGTCCCGGCCGCCAACGCCCAGGAGCCGTACGGCGCCCCGGCCGCCGGTGCGCCCGTCGCGCCCGGCGCACCCGGTCACCACCCCTTCGGCGCCGGCCAGCCGCTCGGCGGCTGGGGCGGCGGCCACGACGCCGGCGCGGGCCACCCCGGCGGCCCCGGCGGTCCGTTCGGGTACCCCGCCGAGTACCCCGGCGGCCCGGGCGGCCACGGCCCGCGCAAGAAGCGCGGCGGCCTGGTGGCCCTGCTCGCGGCCGTCGCGCTGGTCGCCGGCATCGCGGGCGGCGCGGTCGGTGTGGTCGCCAGCGACCACGCGGGCAGCAGCAGCTCGGCGGACGACCACCGCAGCACCACCGTCCAGGCCAGCAACACCCAGAAGAACGAGCCCGTCCCCGGGTCGATCGCCGCCATCGCCCAGAAGGCGCTGCCCAGCGTCGTCACCATCAAGGCGCAGAACAGCACCGAGTCGGGTACCGGCACCGGCTTCGTCTTCGACACCGAGGGCCACATCCTCACCAACAACCACGTGGTCGCGCCGGCCCTCAACGGCGGCAAACTGACCGTCAAGTTCGCCGACGGCACCTCCTACACCGCCTCGGTGCTGGGCCACGCCGAGGGCTACGACGTCGCCGTGGTCAAGATCGACAACCCGCCGAAGAGCAAGCTGTCGCCGCTGCCGCTGGCCGACTCCGACAAGGTCAACGTCGGTGACGCCACCGTCGCGATCGGTGCGCCGTACGGCCTGGAGTCCACCGTCACCAGCGGCATCGTCAGCGCCAAGGACCGCCCGGTCGCCTCCGGCGACGAGACCGGCTCGCAGGCCTCGTACATGAACGCCCTGCAGACCGACGCCTCGATCAACCCCGGCAACTCCGGCGGCCCGCTGCTGGACTCCAGCGGCGCGGTGATCGGCATCAACTCGGCGATCCAGTCCAACGCCTCCGCCAACGGCCGGGCCGGCAGCATCGGCCTGGGCTTCGCCATCCCGATCAACCAGGCCAAGTGGGTCGCGGACACCCTGATCAAGACCGGCAAGCCGGTCTACGCCAAGCTCGACGTGCTGCGCAACGACGACTACAAGGGCGACGGCGCGCAGATCCAGACCAAGGACGTCCAGGGCCAGCCCGCCGTCACCCCCGGCGGCGCGGCCGACAAGGCCGGCCTCAAGCCGGGCGACGTGATCACCAAGCTCGGCGGCGCGCCGATCGAGAACGGTCCCGCCCTGGTCAGCCGGATCTGGACGCACAAGCCGGGCGAGACCGTCGACGTCGAGTACACCCGCAACGGCCAGACCATGACCACCAAGGTCACGCTCGGCCAGCGGGACGGCGATCAGTGACCCCCCGGGCCCGCGGAATCGTGTGCGCCGAAGGCCGTCGGACCCGTTAGGCTGACCTCCGCCTGGAGAGCTGCCCGAGCGGCCTAAGGGAACAGTCTTGAAAACTGTCGTGGCGTGACCCGTCACCGTGGGTTCGAATCCCACGCTCTCCGCCGGTAGGAGAAAACACCTGCTCAGGGCGGGTGCCGAGATCGTTTCGGCACCCGCCCTCGGTGTTTTCCGGGGCGGGCCGGCGGCGGGCCGGCGGTGGGCCGACGCGGGGTCGCGGCCGGGCCGGCGGCCGGGGGTTGACCCTGACACAGGGGGAGACGGTGGAGTGGGAGCACCATGTTGAACATCGGAGACTTCGCCGTCCACGGCCGGGTGTCGGTGCGGATGCTGCGCCACTACGACGCGATCGGCCTGCTCACACCCGCCAGGGTGGACCCGGCCACCGGGTACCGCTCCTACGAGGCGGGCCAACTCGCCCGGCTGAACCGGGTGATCGCGCTCAAGGAGCTCGGCTTCACGCTGCAGCAGGTGCGGGCCGTGCTGGACGAGCACCCGGACCCGGCCGAGCTGCGCGGGATGCTGCGGTTGCGGCGGGCCCAGCTCGCCGAGGCGATCGCGGCGGACGAGCAGCGGCTGGCCCGGGTGGAGGCGAGGCTCCGGACGATCGAGAGTGAGGGGAACATGTTCGAGCACGATGTCGTGGTGAAGCCCGTTCCGTCCGTGCGGGTGGCCCAACTGAGCGGTGTGGCGGCGAGTTACGCGCCGGAGGACATCACCCCGGTGATCGGCCCGCTCTTCGACGAGCTGTGCCGACGGGTGGAGCAGGCCGGGATCGAGGTGGTCGGGCCGTCCGTCGCCCGGTACGAGGACGGGCCGGAGGGCGACGGTTCGGTGGTCGTCCGGGTGGCCCTCCAGGTCGCGCCGTCCGTGCGGGCCGGCCGGGACGACATCGAGGTGGTCGACCTGGCGCCGATCGAGGAGGCGGTGACCATCGTCCACCGCGGCTCGATGGACGACGCGATGGGCAGCTTCCAGGCCCTGGCCCGCTACATCGACCAGAACGGCTACCGCTCGACCGGCTACGCCCGGGAGCGCTACATGGAGACCCCGGCCGACCGGTCCGGCTGGGTCGTCGAGTTCCAGGAACCGGTGGTCCGCAGGTAGCGGCCGCCGCTTGCCCTCGACCAGGTCGAGGGTCCTAGCGTCACCCGGCATGACCACCGCGACCTCCGCCGGGACGGCCCGGCGCACCGCCCTGCCCCGGCCGTACCTGCTCTGGCTGGCCGGGGCCCAGGCCGGGCTGCTGGGTGACGCCGCGCTGTCCTTCGCCCTCGGCTGGGCCGCCTCCGGGTACGGCGGCGGGGCGGCCGGGCTGGTGCTGACGGCGGTCACCGTGCCCCGTACGGTGCTGGTCCTGCTGGGTGGGGCGGTGGCGGACCGGTTCGGCGCCCGCCGGGTGATGCTCGTCGGGGACGCGGTGATGCTGGTGGTGACCGCCGCACTGGCGCTCGCGGTGGCCGGCGGCCGGGGCGCGCCGCTGTGGCTGCTGGTCGGGGCGGCCGTGGCGACCGGGGCGGTCGACGCGTTCCACCTCCCGGCGAGCGGCTCGATGCCGCGCCGGCTGGTGCCCGCGGACCGGCTGCCCCGGGCGCTCGCGCTGCGGCAGGCCGGCGGGCAGTGCGCGGTGCTGCTCGGGGCGCCGCTGGGCGGCCTGCTGGTCGCCGGGGGCGGGCTCGCGGGCGCGGCGGCGGCGGACGCGGTGAGCTTCGCGGTCGTCCTGCTGGTCCTGCTGCGGGTCCGGCCGGACCGGGAGGGGCCCGGTCCGGCTCCCGCCGCCGCCCCGGTGGGCCTGCTGCGGGAGGCGGGGGCGGGCGTCCGGCTGGCCCTGGGGGATCCGCTGCTGCGGGCCGCGCTGCTGCTGACCGGGGCCGCCGCGGGGGCGCTGCTGCCCGTGGTCTCGCTGCTCGGCCCGCTGCTCGCCCGGGCACACGGCTGGGCGGCGGGCACCGCCGGACTGGTGACCGCCGGTCAGGCGGCGGGGGTGCTCGCGGTGGCGGCGGCGGTCGCCTGGCGCGGCGGGCTGCCCCGGCCGGGGGTCGGGGCGGCCGCCGGGCTCTGCACGGCCTCGGCGGGCACCGTGCTGCTGGCGCTGTCCGGCGGTCCGGGGGCGGCGGTGGTCGGCAGCACGGTGGTGGGCCTCGGCTCCGGACTGTTCGCCTGCCACCTCGGGCCGCTGGTGCTCGGCGGTGCCCCGGACTCCCATCTCTCCCGGGTGCAGGCCCTGTTGACGCTGGTGCAGAGCCTCGCCCTGGTGCTGTCCACCGGGCTGCTCGGGACGGCCGCGGACGCGACGGGGGCCGTCCCGCCCGCCCTGCTCTGCGCCCTCGCCACCGGGGCGGCCGGGCTGGCGGCCCTCGCCACCCCGGTGCTGCGCCGGGCCTGACCGACCGGCACCGCCGGTCGGCGGGACACGGGCCGGCGGCCGGTGGCCGGTGCCGAGGCCCACTTGCCCGGCTCCGGGCCTCGGGGCAGAGTGCGGAGGTGGCGGCGGCGCGGTGGTGACTGGAGGCGGCGATGAGTGATCTGACGGACCGACTGGCGCTGGGCCTCCCGGCGGAGGCGGTGGTGGTGGATCCGGACGTGACCGCCGCCTACAGCCACGACATGGCGGGCTTCTGCGCCGCCGGGACGCCCGCCGTGGTGGTCTTCCCGGAGACGGTCGAGCAGGTGCAGCACGTGCTGCGCACCGCGACCGAGCTGCGGGTGCCGGTGGTGCCGCAGGGGGCCCGGACCGGGTTGTCGGGGGCGGCGAACGCCGTCGACGGCTGCGTCGTGCTGTCGCTGGTGAAGCTGAACCGGATCCTGGAGATCGACCCGGTGAACCGGGTGGCGGTGGTCGAGCCGGGCGTGGTGAACGCGGAACTGTCGCGCGCGGTCGAGGAGTTGGGTCTCTGCTACCCGCCGGACCCGTCCAGCTGGGAGTCCTGCACGATCGGCGGCAACATCGGCACCGGCGCGGGCGGGCTCTGCTGCGTGAAGTACGGCGTCACCAGCGAGTACGTGCTCGGGCTGGACGTGGTGCTGGCGGACGGCCGGCTGCTGTCCACCGGGCGCCGCACGGCCAAGGGAGTGGCCGGGTACGACCTGACCCGGCTGTTCGTCGGCTCGGAGGGCACCCTCGGGGTGGTGGTCCGGGCGGTGCTGGCGCTGCGGCCCGCGCCGGAGCCGCAGCTGGCGCTGGCGGCGGAGTTCCCCAGCGCGGACGCGGCGGGGGCGGCGGTCTGCGCGGTGATGGAGCGCGGGCTGACCCCGTCGCTGATGGAGCTGATGGACGCGGTCTCCGTCCGGGCCGTCAACGAGCTGGGGCAGATGGGGCTGCCGGAGTCGACCCGGGCGCTACTGCTGGTGGCCTTCGACGGGCCGGACCGGGAGGCCGGGCTGGCCCGGGTCGCGGAGCTGTGCCGGGAGGCCGGGGCGACCGAGGTGGTTCCGGCCGAGGACCAGGCGGAGTCGGACCTGCTGCTGGCGGCCCGGCGGCTGGCGCTGCCCGCGCTGGACCGGCTGGGCACCACGATGATCGACGACGTGGCGGTGCCGCGCTCCCGGCTGGCCGAGATGCTCAACGGCGTCGCGGCGATCGCCGAGCGGCACGCGCTGACGATCGGGGTGGTCAGCCACGCCGGGGACGGCAACACCCACCCGATCGTGATCTTCGACGCCGCGGACCCGGAGCAGACGGCGCGGGCCCAGCGCTCCTTCGACGAGATCATGGCGCTCGGGCTGGAGCTGGGCGGCACCATCACCGGGGAGCACGGGGTGGGGCTGTTGAAGCGGGACTGGCTGGCCCGTGAGCTGGGGCCGGTCGGGCTGGACCTGCAGCGGCAGGTGAAGGCGGTCTTCGACCCCTTGGGCATCCTCAATCCGGGCAAGATGGTCTGATTTTCGGCGCGGATATCTTCTCCTCATGCGCATCTTTCGGCCCGCATTCTCGGTACGACTTTCCGATGGTCTGTGAATGGCTGGAAAGTCGACTTGGAAGGGTGGGCGAACCTTTCGGGGGCGTGTTCAAGGGTGGCCCGCGCCGGGGGTGGTGCGCCCGGAGGTTCGTACGGCACTGACGCGCCGTCGTCCGACGTCCGCGGAAAGGCCGCCGAACGGGCGAAGTCGCAGGTCAGTAGCGGTGTGTCGGCGCACTGTCCGATCTTCCGCCCGTTATGCGCGGCCCGGGTGGATATCACGCTAACGGGCGAAAACTGCTCCGTCGGCTAGTGCTTTGTCGATTTGTTGCGGAAGTCTTTCTCCCGGCGTCGCAGCCCGCAGGTGTTCGTCTGGCCGGCGAACCCCCGCACCATGCTCGACCAATGCACGATTAACGGCTTCTTGGAGGCTCACATGGCTCGCTTCAACACCCGCCGGGTGTCCGGGTTCCTGCTCGCCGCCCCGCTGGCGGCCGGTCTGCTGCTGGCCGGTGCCGGGGCCGCCGCCGCCGACAACGGCGCGGGCGCCGCGGCCGGTTCCAACGCCGGCGTGGTGTCCAACACGGGCACCGGCAACATCTTCGGCGGCCTCGACGGCAACTACGTCTCCAACCAGCAGACGGCCACCGGCGCCGGCGCCTCGAACCAGAACAACACCGTCGCGGTGAAGGACAACGCGGGCAACGTCCTGGCCGGTCAGGGCAACAAGAACATCAACGTCATCTTCGCCCCGATCTTCCCCTGACGGCCCCGGGTGCCACTGCCGGCGGGGGCGCCGGAGGTGGACGGCCGCGGGTGAGCTGAGCATCCGCGGTGGGGTCCGGAACGGTCACCGGGCGGGCTTCCCGCCCCGGGCGGACCGGGGAGACCGGACGAACGCATGGACCGGCCAGCGGAAAGGGTCGCCGCGAAGCCGGCCTCGTGGGCGGTGCCGCCATCGGCACCGCCCACGAGTGCGTCCGGGCCCGGGGCCCCACCGGCCCGCCACCCGCGCCCGGCCCGCGCGCCCGGCCCCTGCGCCCCGCCCGCACGCGCCCCGCCCCCCGCGAGCGGCCCGGATCCCTCCAGCGAGGGCCCGCGCCCGGCGCCGTCGGTCCACGGCGGTACGGTTGCGCTCCGACAGCGCTCCACGTGCCCGGGCCCGGAACGGACGGCCCGGTCGGGGCGGCGACCGCGGCAATCGGAAGGAAGGCGCGCGATGGCGGCGGAGGACGAGGGCCTGACCGGCCCGGACGGGGCCAGGCCCGCACCGGAGCCGCAGTCGCAGCCGTGCCCGGCACCACCGGACGAGCGCCGGCCCGGGCCGAGGTCCGTCCCGGAACTGCTGCTCGGTCGCCCGCCGATGGCCCGCCCGCTGCCCTCCTTCGACCCCGCGGCCGCCCCCGCCGAGCCCGGCCCGCTGTTCGTGGACTGGCTCGCCACCGCCCTGGACGCCGGGGTGCTGGACCCGCAGGCCTTCACCCTCGCCACGGTCGACGCCGACGGCATGCCGGACGCCCGGGTGCTGGTGCTGCGCGACGTGGACGCGGCCGGCACCGGCTGGAACTTCTCCGCGGCCGCCGACAGCCCCAAGGGCCGCCAGCTCGCCCACCACCCGGCCGCCGCGCTGAACGTCTACTGGCCGCAGCTGGGCCGCCAGGTCCGGGTGCGCGGCAGCGTCGAGCGGGCCGCCGACCTGGTCGCCGCCGCGGAGTTCGCCACCCGCTCGCCCGCCGCCCGGGTCGGTGCGCTGGTCGGCCGGCAGAGCGAGCCGCTGGCCGAGCTGACCGAGTACGACGAGGCGGTGGCGGTCGCCCGGCGCCGGCTGGAGGCGACCCCGGACGCCGTCGCGCCCGGCCACGCGGTCTACACCCTGTGGGCGCACGAGGTGGAGTTCTGGCAGGGCGACGCCCAGCGCCGGCACGTCCGGCTGCGCTACACCCGCACCGGCCCGGTCCGCACCCCGGAGTGGTCCCGCACCCTGCTCTGGCCGTAGCGCCGTTGCCGTGAGGGGCCGGCCGCGCCCGGTCGGCGTCCTCCGGTCGGCCCCCTCCCGCCAACCGCCTCTCGCCAGCCCCCTCCCGTCAGACCCGTCCGGTCAGCGCCGTCCGGTCAGCGTGGCCCCCACGCTGGCCGCGACCACGCAGCCGATCCCGGCCAGCTGCGCGGCGCCCAGCAGCTGGCCGAGCACCACCAGCCCGACCAGTGCGCTGACCGCCGGCTCCAGGCTGACCAGCACGCTGAACACCCGCTGGGGCATCCGCCGCAGCGCCGTCATCTCCAGCGCGTACGGGAGCACCGGCAGCAGCAGCGCCACCCCGGCCGCCGAGGCGAGCAGCACCAGCGGCGAGGCGCCGGGGGCGGTCAGCCCGTCCCAGGCCTCGCCGAGCCCGAACGGCGCGAGGAACAGGGCGCCGACCGTCATCGACACCGCCAGCCCCTGGAAGCCCTGGAAGGCGGCGCCGACCTTGTCGGTGAACAGGATGTACAGCGCGTAGCAGCCGGCCGCGCCGAAGGCGTAGAGCAGGCCGACCGGGTCGAGCGAGCTGCCGCCTTCCCCTTCGCCGAGCAGGGTCAGCAGGACGACCCCGGCCGCCGCGAGCAGGGCCCAGAGCAGGTGGCTGGCCCGCCGGGCGAAGACCAGGGCGACCGCGAGCGGGCCGAGGAACTCGATGGTCGCGGCGGTGCCCATCGGCAGCCGGTCGATCGCCCCGGCGAACAGGAAGGTCATCCCGGCGGAGGCCATGCCGAGCAGCGCGGCCGCGGCGAGGTCGCGCGGGCGCTTGTCGCGCAGCCGGGGCCGGGTGACGGCGAGCAGGATCACCGCGGCGAAGCCCAGCCGCAGGAAGGTGGTGCCGCTGACCCCGAGCGGGCCGAACAGCGGCTTGGACAGGGCGATGCCGGTCTGCACCAGGAACATCGCGACCAGACACAGAAGCGGCGCCGGGATCCTGTCCGGGCGCCGCAGGGCCTTGCCGATCCGGCCGGTGGACCGGCCGGGGCGGAGCCCCGGGGGCGCCGTGGAGCCGGGCTCCCCACCTCGTCGCCGGCTGCCCCGCTCGCCGGCGGGCTCGCCCGTGGGGGCGGGCGGCGTGGCAAGGGCCTCGGCGACGGCGGCGGCCGAGGTGGGGGCGACGGTTTCGCCGGTATGGGAGGTGGGCATGCTGACGAGTTTGCCGTAAGGAGTGACCAACCAGCAAGCTCGTTACAACCCGTTCACGGAAACCGGGACGGATGCGGACGGGTGCGCCCGAAAGGGTGGACTCGAACGGGCCGCGCGGCGTGGCGGACGCGTTCGTCCGACGGTCCGTCAGTATCAAGGCCGGGTGCGCTGTCTCCGCCCGGCGGCCTTCCTCGCCGCCTCCCTCGTGCTCCTGCTGGCGACCGGCGGGACGGGCGTGAGCGCCGAGGCCTCCGTCCCGGCCGCCGCCGCCCTCCCGCGCATCCGGGCCGTCCGGCTCCCCGACCGGATCGGCCCGCCCCGGTTCCGCGACAACTGGAGCGGCGCGGCCTTCGACGTCTGCACCGCCCCCTCGACCGACGCCCTGCGGGCCTGGCGCGCCGCCTCCCCGTACGGGGCGGTCGGCATCTACGTCAGCGGCTCCCAGCGCGGCTGCCCCCAGCCCCGGCTCACCGCGGACTGGATCCACCAGGCGCGCTCGATGGGCTGGCGGTTCCTGCCGGTGCACGTCGGCCTCCAGGCGCCGTGCGCCGATCCGAGCCGCAAGCCCCGGCGGATCGACCCGGCCGAGGCCGCCCAGCAGGGCCGGGACGAGGCCGGCGAGGCCGTGCGCGCGATGCGCTCGCTCGGCTTCGGCCGGGGCGCCCCGGTCTACCTGGACATCGAGGCCTACCCGATGCGCGACGCCGGCTGCGGCCGGGCCGTGGTCGAGTTCACCCTCGGCTGGACCCAGGCCCTGCACGCGGCGGGCTACCGCTCCGGCTTCTACTCCAGCCTCGACTCCGGCGTCGCCGACCTGGCCGCCGCGGCCCGGGCCGGCAGCGGCCCGCTCCCGGACGCCGTCTGGTACGCCCACTGGGACGACCACGCCGACACCGCTTCCGCCGGCCCGCTCGGCCCGCAGCTCTGGGCCTCCCACCAGCGCGTCCACCAGTACCACGGCAACGTCCAGGAGACCTACGCCGGCGAGACCCTCACCGTCGACCGCGACCGGGTGGACGGCCCGACCGCCGGCTGACCGGGTACGTCCGGCCGGTCCCGTGATCCGTGCAACGGGTTCCGGATGCTGACAGCGGGCGGACGGAACGGCACAATCGGGCACGTCCACGCGCATTACCGCCCAGTAGGAAATGCCGTGGCACCGCCAGTGCCGCCAGGTCGAGGAGGACCCGTGTTCAGCACGATGCAGGACGTACCGCTCACCGTCGCCCGGATCCTGGAGCACGGGTCCACCGTCCACGCCCGTTCCACCGTCACCACCTGGGACGCGACCGGTCCGGTCGTCCGGACCTACGCCGAGGTGGGCGCGCGCGCCGCGCAGCTGGCGCACGCGCTGCGCGACGAGCTCGGGGTGACGGGCGACGACCGGGTCGCGACGCTGATGTGGAACAACGACTTCCACCTGGAGGCGTACCTCGCCGTCCCGGCGATGGGCGCCGTGCTGCACACCCTGAACCTGCGGCTGCCCGCCCAGCAGCTGTCCTTCATCATCGACCACGCCGCCGACCGCGTGATCGTCGTCAACGGCAGCGTCCTGCCGCTGCTCGCCGCCGTGCTGCCGCAGCTCGCGCCCACGCTCAAGCACATCGTGGTGGCCGGCCCCGGCGACCGCTCGGTGCTGGCCGGCTTCGCCGGCGGCGTGCACGACTACGAGGAGCTGATCGCCGACCGGCCCACCGACTTCCCGTGGCAGCGGGACATCGACGAGCGCCGGGCCGCCGTGCTCTGCTACACCTCCGGCACCACCGGGGACCCGAAGGGCGTGCTCTACAGCCACCGGTCGATCTACCTGCACTGCATGCAGGTCAACACCGGCGACAACTTCGCCTTCACCCCGCGCGACACCGCCCTGCCGGTGGTCCCGATGTTCCACGTGAACGCCTGGGGCATCCCGCACGCCGCCTTCATGTCCGGCGCCAACCTGCTGATGCCGGACCGGTTCCTCCAGCCCAAGCCGATGGCCGAGATGATCGCCGCCGTCCGTCCCACCGTCAGCGCCGCCGTCCCGACCATCTGGAGCGGCCTGCTGGACGAGCTGGACGCGGGCGACTACGACACCTCCAGCCTGCGCATGGTCGTCATCGGCGGCAGCGCCTGCCCGCCGTCGTTGATGAAGGCCTACGACGACCGCCACGGCATCCGGGTGCTGCACGCCTGGGGCATGACCGAGACCTCCCCGCTCGGCTCCTTCGCCCAGCCGCCGGGCGGCCTCACCCCCGAGGAGGAGTGGCCGTACCGGATCACCCAGGGCCTCTTCCCGGCCTCGGTCGAGGCCCGGCTGATCGGCCCGGGCGGCGAGCGGATGCCGCACGACGGCGTCTCGGCCGGCGAACTGGAGGTCCGCGGCCCGTGGATCGCCGCCGCCTACTACGGCGGCGCCGGGCAGGACCCGGTCCGCCCGGAGGACAAGTTCTCCGAGGACGGCTGGCTGCGCACCGGCGACGTGGGCACCATCACCGCCGACGGCTACCTGACCCTCACCGACCGGGCCAAGGACGTCATCAAGTCGGGCGGCGAGTGGATCTCCTCCGTCGAGCTGGAGAACGCCCTGATGGGCCACCCCGAGGTGGCCGAGGCCGCCGTGGTCGCGGTGCCGGACGAGAAGTGGGGCGAGCGCCCGCTGGCCACCGTGGTGCTGCGCCCGGGCGCAGCCGTCGGGCTCAGGGACCTGCGGGCCTTCCTGGCCGAGCGGATCGCCTCCTGGCAGCTGCCGGAGCGCTGGGCGATCGTCGAGTCCGTCCCGAAGACCTCGGTCGGCAAGTTCGACAAGAAGGTGATCCGGGCCAGCTACGCGGCCGACGAGCTGGACGTCACCACGCTCGGCAAGGAGTAGCGGACACACCGGAGGGCCGGCCCCCGTACGAACGGGGGCCGGCCCTCCGGCACGTCCGGGCTCAGCCCGCGGCGGCGACGCCCGCCTCACCCATCGCGCCGATCCGCCCGAGCAGGTCGACGATCCGGGACTGGACGTCCTCGCTGGTGGAGCGCTCGGCGAGGAACAGCACCGTCTCGCCGGTGCGCAGCCGGGGCAGTTCGCGCGGGTCGAGGTCCACCGAGGTGTAGACCACGAGCGGGGTGCGGTGCAGCCGGTCGTTGGCGCGCAGCCAGTCCAGCAGTCCGATCCGGCGGCGGCGGATCTGGAACAGGTCCATCACCACCAGGTTGGGCTGCACGCTGCTGGCCCGGGCGACGGCGTCGTTCTCGTCCACCGCGTGCTCGACGTGCATGCCGCGCCGCTCCAGGCTGCTGATCATGGCGGCGGCGATGTCCGGGTCGCCCTCGACCAGCAGCACCCGCGGGGCGTGGTGCTCGCCGTCGCGCGGGGCCAGGGCGCGCAGCAGCACGGCCGGGTCGGCGCCGTACGCGGCGTCCCGGGTGGCCTGGCCGAGGCCCGCGGTCACCAGCACCGGGACGCGGCTGTTGAGCGCCGCGGTGCGCAGCGACTGCAGCGCGGTGCGGGTGATCGGGCCGGTCAGCGGGTCGACGAAGAGCGCCGCCGGGAAGGCGTTCGCCTGGGCGTCCACCTCCTCGCGGGAGCGGACGATCACCGGCAGGTAGCCGCGGGCCTGGAGCGCCTGGCCGGTGGCCGGGTCGGGCTCGGGCCAGACCAGCAGCCGGCGGGTGTTGGCCAGTTCACCGGACGCGGCCTGCGGCTGCTCGGCGTCCGGGCGGTCGCTCCGGGCGGCGGGCAGTTCGGCCAGCGCGCGCGGCGCGGCCGGTACGGGCGGCTGCGGGGCGACGGGCACCGGGGCGGCGGACGGTCGCGGCGGCGCCAGTTCGGCCAGTCCGCTGCCGACCGGGCGGGGTCCGCCCGGCTCCTCGGCAGCGGGCAGCGCGGGCCGGGCCGGCTCCAGCGCGCCGCCGGTCTGCGCAGCGGGTGCTCCGGCCGGGGCGTCGGCGCCGGGCCCGGGCGGTACGGAGAGCCGGCGGCGGCGCCCGGTCGGTGCCACAGCGGGTTCGGCCGGGGCGGGTGCCGGACCGGCCGGCAGGGCGTGTTCCAGGCCGGGGTAGACCGGGGTGTCGCCCACGCCGGGGAGCGCGAAGCCGCCCGAGGAGTCCTCGGCGGAGGGCAGGGCACGGCGTCTGCGCGGCTTGGCCTCGCCGCCGTCCTCGGCGGCGCCGTTCGGCGGCGGTTCGACGGGAGCGGAGGTGGGCGCGGACGTAGGAGCGGAGGAGGGGGTGGCGTCGGCGGGCGCCGGGCCGAGCGCCAGCGGCTCACGGCCGGCCGGCCGGCCCTGCGCGGGGCGCGCGCCCTCCACGGGTACGGCGTAGGCGGGGCCGGAGCGGCCGTCGTCCTTGCCCCAGGGGTCGCTCTGCGCCGCCTCCGGGGCGGCCGGGCCGGGGCGGCCGTAGGCGGGGTCGTTGCCGGTGCCGTTCCACTGCTCGGGGACGGCCCGCTCGACCCGGGCGGGGGCGTTCGGCCACTGGTCGGCGGGAGCGGTCGGGTCGGAGCTCCCGGAGGGTCCGGCTTCGATGGCGGGCCGGCCGCGGCGGCCGCGGCGCTCGGCCGGGGCCTCCTCGGCGGGTGCCTGCTCCGGCTCGGCGGCCTCCCGGGTGACCGGCGCGTCGCCGGGGCGGCCGGGGCCGGTCGGGGTGCCGGTGGGGGTCGGGGTGCCGGAGGCGGGGGCGGGCCGGGTGGATCCGGCGGCGTCGCCGCTGGTGGGCAGCTGCGGAATGCCCGGCAGCTCGGGCAGGACGGCGCTGTCGCCCTCCTTGGGCCGGTCCGAGCGGCCCTCGGCGGAGGCGCGTTCGGCGGCGGCCTTCGCGGCGGCCGGGTCCAGCGGCAGCTCGACCACGTAGGTGGTGCCGGCCTTGCCGGGCAGCTCGTGCGGCTGGAGCACGCCGCCGTGGCGCTCGACCACCGCGCGGGCTATCGGCAGGTGGACGGGGCTGCCGCCGACGCCGGGGCCGCGGATCTCGACCCGGGCGACCTCGCCGCGCTGGGCGGCGGCCAGGACGACGGTCGGCGGTTCGGCGGGAGCCGGCGGGGTGGGCGGGCCGCCCAGCCCGGGCACGGACAGGCCGGGGACGGACAGGCCGGGGGAGGGGGCGGTGGGGGCGTCCAGCGCGAGGCCGGTGCCGCTGACGTCGGCGACCAGGTGGGCCAGCGCCTGGGCGAGTCGCCGCTCGTCGGCGATCACCTCGACCGCGGCGGCGTGCACCGAGAAGCGCACCCGGCCGGGGCCGACCAGCTCGCCGGCCTCCTCGACGGCCCGGCGGACCACCTTGTCCAGGCCGACCGGGACCTGCTTCGCGGTCCGGCGCCCGCCCTTGCCGTCCTTGCCGTCCTTGGTCTCCTTGGCGTCCTTGCCGTCCCGGCCCTCGGCCGGTGCGCCCTCGCCGGCCTCGGAGCGCTGGTGCTCCAGTACGCCGTCGATCAGCTTGCCGAACCGGCGGCACTCGTCGGCGAGCCGGCGCAGGGTCCAGTTGGCCTCGGGCCAGAGCTGCCCGGCGGGGTCGGCGGCGAGGCGGTCCAGCCGCTGGTTCAGCGCGCTCAGCGCGCCGCCGAGCTCGTTCTCCAGGACGGCGGTGAGGTGCTCGTTGCGGGCGACCAGGGCGAGTTCGCGGCTGCGGTCGGTGAAGGTCATCACCGCGCCCACCAGTTCGTCGCCGTCCCGGACCGGGGCGGTGGTGAGGTCGACGGTGACCGGGCGGCCGTCCTTGCGCCACAGCACGGTGCCGCGCACCCGGTGCTTGCGCCCGGAGGTCAGGGTGTCCAGCAGCGCGGACTCCTCCAGCGCCAGCGGGGTGCCGTCGGCCCGGGAGTGCTGGATCAGCGGGTGCAGCTCGCGCCCGCCCAGCTCGCTCGCCCGGTACTCCAGGATGTGCGCGGCGGCCGGGTTGACCAGGACGCAGCGGCCTTCGAGGTCCACGCCGAGCACGCCCTCGGCGGCGGCCCGCAGGATCATCTCGGTCTGCTTGTGCTGGCGGCGCAGTTCGGTCTCGACGCCGAGCCGCCCGGAGAGGTCGCGGACCAGCAGCAGGAGCAGGTCGGAGGACGAGGAGGCGCGGGGGCCGTCGCGGTAGGGCTCGTAGGGGGAGCGTCCGTAGCCGTCGCCGCCGTCGGTGGCGAAGTCGTTGCCGGAGACCTCGACCGGGAAGGTCGTTCCGTCGGTGCGGTGGGCGGTCATCCGGACCGGACGGTCCAGGGCGTCGGCGTCGCGGGTGGCCGGGCGCATCGAGCCCGGGATCCGGCTGGGATCGAACTCGGGCAGCAGGCCGAGCACGCCCATGCCGACCAGCGAGGTGCCGGGCGCCTGCAGCGCCTGGACCGCTGCGCTGTTGGCGTCCACCACGGTGCCGTTGCTGTTCACCAGCAACAACGCTTCGGGCAGGGCGTCGAGTATGGCGTCGAGGCGAGCAGCGCCTCGGATCGGCCTGCTGCTCACGTCGACAGGTCTCCTCGGCTCAAGGCAGCTCCTCCGGAGTCGGCAGTATCTCATTCTTCTTTGCGGCGGGAGTGACCCGCCTAGTAACGTTGGCGGTGGTTGGTGCCGAGCCCCACGGTTGTGGCATCATCACTGACACACGGAACGGGTCCGCTCGCGCGGGTACGGTCCATGTGGGGAGGCTTCGCCTAGTCCGGTCTATGGCGCCGCACTGCTAATGCGGTTTCGGGGTTATTCCTGATCGAGGGTTCAAATCCCTCAGCCTCCGCCAGCCGGGGAGCCCCGTCGACGATCACGTCGGCGGGGCTCTTCGCATGTCCGGGGCCCGTTCGCCGGCCGGCCGGGACGGGGCCCCGGGTGGCCGTCCCGGGGTCGGATCAATCGATTTCGTCCTACGTCGCAGGTCATGTAATGTTGTCCACGCAACGCCCCGGGGGCATGGTTCACCAGGGCGAGCGCTCATAGCTCAACGGATAGAGCACTTGACTACGGATCAAGAGGTTGCAGGTTCGAATCCTGCTGAGCGCACCAAACTCCGCAAGATCGGGTTCGCCCGTTCCTTGCGCTCATAGCTCAACGGATAGAGCACTTGACTACGGATCAAGAGGTTGCAGGTTCGAATCCTGCTGAGCGCACCAGCGAGAAGCCCCCGGCCACCGGCCGGGGGCTTCTCCGTTTCCGGGCACGGTTTCCGCCGCTGAGCGGGCGCTGGTCACTCCAGGTCGGTCCGGTTGATCCAGGGCACGTCCCGGCGGTCCAGGAACCAGTCCGAGCTGGTCAGCGGCCGGGCCCGGTTGAAGGTCACCGGCGCCGGGTCGTGCCGGACCAGCTCCGGGGCGGCCCCCAGGGCGAGCAGCAGTCCGGCGAGCTCGGCGACCAGCTCCGGCGGCCCGGAGAGGTGGACCTCCCAGCCGGTGAAGTCGCCCTGCCCGAGCAGCGTCTCCCGCAGCAGCGCGGTGGTCGCGCCCGGACCGGCGGGCCGGTCGGGGGCGGCGGTCAGCACCCGCAGCCGGGCCTGGCGGGTGAGCATCCGCCGCACGGTGTCCAGGTCGTACTGCCCCGCCGTCGACCGGGCGGCCAGCAGCACGGTGGCCACCCGCTCCGGCTGCCCGGCGGCGAGCTCCTCCAGCAGCGCCTTGGTCTGCCCCCAGCCGCTGCCCGCGGCGACCAGCAGCAGCGGCCGGTCCGAGGCGGGGGCGAGCACGGCCTCGCCCAGCGGCGGTCCGAGCCGCAGCAGCTCGCCGGGCATCACGTCCTCCACCAGGACCGGGCTGAGCAGCCCGCCGGGCACCCGCCGCACGTGCAGTTCCAGGCTGCCGTCCGGGCGCGGGGCGTTGGCGAGCGAGTACGGCCGCCAGACCCGGGGCCTGCGGGGGCTGCTGAGGGTGACGTACTGGCCGGCCGTGAAGGGGTACGGGCGCATCGGGGCCAGGGTGAGCACGACCAGGTCGGGCGCGGCCCGGCGGCGGCGGGCCACCTCGGCCTCCCACCAGGCGGGGTGGTGCTCCGGGAGCTCCCCGGCGGCCCCGCACATGATCCGGGCGATCACGGTGTAGGCCTCGGACCAGGCCTTCTCGGTCTCCGGTGTCCAGGAGTGGCCGGAGCACTGCCGCAGCGCGGCGATCAGGCTGGCCCCGACGGCCGGGTAGTGCTCGGGCGCGGCCTGGAACTTCCGGTGGTCGCGCCCGAGCGCCCGCAGGTACGCGGTGAGCCGCTCGGGGTCGTCCAGTTGCCGCACGATCCGGGTGAGCGCGGCGAACAGCCGGTCCCGCTGCTCGTGCAACTGGGCCGGGAAGAGCGGACGCAGGCCGGGGTTGTGGCTGAACAGGTGGGCGTAGAAGTAGGTGGTCAGGTGGTCGGCCCGGCGTTCCACGACGGCGAAGCTGGCGCGGATGACCGCGGGGTCGAAGGCCACCACGCCGCTCCCGGCTAGACCGACCGGGCTTCGGTGAGGGCCGCGCCCATGGTGTCGCTGACCACTCCGTAGACGGCGGTCCAGGCGGCCTCGGCCTCCGGGGTCCACGCGTCGCCGGCGTAGTGGGCGAGGGTGGCGAGCAGGCTCGCGCCGACCGCCGGGAAGTGCTCCACCAGCGCGCCGTACCGGGCGTGCCGCGCGCCGAGGTCGCGGAGCAGGCCGACCACGGTGTCGGTGTCCTCCAGGTGGGTGACCAGCACGCCGAGGGCGGCGAACAGCCGGTCCTGCTGCTCGCCCAGGTGCTCGGCGAAGAGGCCGCGGACGCCGGGATTGTGCTCGAACAGGTGCTGGTAGAAGTATTCGGCGACGACCGGGCCGTGGGGCTCCACTGCGGCGAAACTGCGCTTGACGAGTACGGGGTCCATAGTCACGGTGCCCGACTCTACTGAGCGGGTGGGTAATTCGAACAGAGTTCCTCGATGAATGGTCAGGTACCGGACACTGGTGTCCGTCTGATCAGCCGGAATTACCCTCTCTCCGCCATTCGGGTGGGTCCGGGCGTTCTCGGCGGGATCCATTACCGCCTAATGGATGAAATGCAGTCGTTTCGGGTACATCCCGTCCTGCCGCCCGGATGGCCGCCAATCGGGTGGGACACGGCCAAAAGCGCAGGTGTCGGAGTATGACCGGTCCAGGATCGTGATTCCGTTTTGTCGGATCTTGTGCTCGGACTGCCCGCCGCCCCGGCAGCCGACCGTGAAGGAGAGCCGGATGAGCCGACAGTTTCCCCGCACAGCTGCCGTCCTGGCCGTTCTCACGGCCGGGGCGCTGAACGGTTGGAACGCCCCGCTCTCGGCGGCCCGGCAGGCCCCTGATTCCTGGTCGGCCGAACACCGGGCGGTACTGCCCTCCGGACTCTCCGTCCAGTTCGACCTCACGGCCGAAACCGGAACGGCGGTCACCGCCGAGGCGGGCCGATTGGCCGATCGTTCCGGAGGGGGGCGTTCCGTCGGGTACGCGGACGGAATGCACGCCGGAGACCCGGCCCAGACCTTCCTCCTCACCCCCGACCGTCCGCAGACGGACGGTTCCTGGCGGACCGTCGGAACCCTCCGGCTGGGTTTCTCCCGGCCGGTCCGCAATCCCCGGCTGCACCTCAGCGGACTCGCCGCCGTCGCCACCGGGAATTCCGGCACCACCAGCACCGCGGCCCGACTGACCCTCACCGGCGGATCCCCCGCCGCCCCCGGCCTGATCGGGCGCACCGACTGGCCCGGCTGGACGGTCGACGGCAACGCCCTGGCACCCGCGGGCACCGACGGCTCCACCGACGCCGCCGCGGGCTCCGCCGCCGAGGGCACCCTGGAACTCACCGGGCCGGTCCGCACCGCGGTGTTCCGGATCGAGCAGCGCTCCACCCCCCGGGCCGGCAGCACCACCGCGCCGCCCGTCCTGCGGCAGGCCTACACCGTCACCGTGGACGAGGACCTCGGCACCGCGCCGCAGGCCTACGGCAACGCCTCGCACGTGCTCTCCGACCTCTTCCTGGGCGCCGACGCCACCGGCCCCGGCCACCGCGACCGCCGCCGCCCCGCCGTCACGGCCGACCGGCCGCTGGTCGAGCTCGACCACGACGCGGTCCGGCGCGGCAACCCCTTCGCGAGCCTGCCCGCCGGCCCGTCCGGCAGCCCGCCGCCGCCCAAACTCCAGCCCGGCCGCGGCGAGTACCAGGGCGCCGACCCCTCGCTCGGCTTCCCCGACGAGGCCGCCATCGGCCGGTACTACCGGGTCACCGTCCCGGTCGCGGTGGGCGACCAGCCCGCCACCCTGGCCGGCTGGATCGACTTCGACCACAGCGGCCGGTTCGACCCCGCCGACCGGGTGCAGACCGAGATCCCGGCCGGCGCCGACACCGCGACGCTGGAGTGGACCGTGCCGGCCGGCGCCGCCTCCGGCGACACCTGGGCCCGGCTGCGGATCGGCCGCGACACCAGCCAACTCGTGCCCTCCGGCGGCTTCGCCGACTCCGGGGAGGTCTCCGACCAGCGGATCAGGCTGACCGTCGGCGCCGCCCGGCCCGAGGTCGCCGAGCCGGTCGACGGCACCGTGCTGGCCGACGCCCGCCCCAGGATCAGCGGTGAGGGCGCCGTCGCCGGCGCCTCGATGGAGATCCGGGACGGCGACACCGTGCTCTGCCGGGCCAAGGTCGAGCGCAAGGGCGACTGGTCCTGCCGCCCCGGCAGCGCGCTCGCCGCCGGGCCGCACTCCCTGACCCCGGTGGAGACCACCACCGGCGGCGTGGTGCTGCGCGGCGAGCCCGCCAAGGTCACCGTGAAGACCACCCCGCCGACCGCGCCGGTGCTCACCCTCCCCGCCTACACCAATGACCCGGGGCTGCAACTCACCGGCACCGGCGAGGCCGGCAGCACCGTCTCGGTCACCGACCGGTCCGCCCCCGCGTCCACCCCCGCCTCCGCCTCCGCCGAACTGTGCAGCAGCGCGGTCCGCCCGGACGGCGGGTGGTCCTGTCTGCCGGTCGAGAACCTGGCCGACGGCAGCCACCAGCTCGCCCCCGTCGCCGTCGACGCGGCCGGGAACCGGACGGCCGGACAGCCGGTCGCGCTGGTCGTGGACACCGTGCCGCCGGACAAGCCGGTGCTCACCGCGCCCGCTCCCGGGGAGGTCCTGCGGGTCAGCCGGCCCAAGCTCGCCGGACGGGCCGAAGCGGGGGCGAACGTGCAGGTCGCGGCCGCTCCGACGGCGGGCGGCGACCGTACGGTGCTCTGCGGGGCCACGGCGGCGCTGGACGGGAGCTGGAGCTGCACCGCCGGCCGGGACCTGACGGACGGGGAACAGTGGCTGACCGTCACGGTCACCGACCGCGCGGGGAACGGGACTTCGGCGGATCCGGTGCGGGTGCGGGTGGCGGCTGCGGGGGTGGCGAGCCCTTCGGCGGCGAGCTCTCCGGCGGTCAGTCCTCCGGCGGTCAGTGCGCCGGTCGTCAGTTCTCCGGCGGTCAGTCCGTCCGCGGCCGGTCCGTCCGTGGTCGGCCCTTCGGCGGTGAGTCCTTCGGTGGTCGGTCCGTCAGGGGCGGTTCCGTCGGGGGCGGGTGGGGTGGCATCCGTGGCGGCGAGTGCGAGCGTGAGTGCGAGCCCGTCGGCTTCGGCTTCGGCTGCGCCGTCGGCGGTGGTGGCGCCGACGGCCGTCGGGTCGCCGAGTCCGACCGAGGTGCCGGTGTTCCCGCCGATCCCGGTGGGGCTGCTGCCGATCGTCGTGCCGCCGGTGGCGCCGTCGGTGCTGGTGGCGCCGGCGGTGCCCCCGGTGCCGGCGCCGTCGGTGACGTCCGTCCCTGCGGTCCCGGCGGGGGTCTCGGCCGCCCCGACGTCCCCCGGCGCCTCCACCGGGTCCGGCGCCTCGGCCCGTCCGCCGGTTCCGTTCGTTCCCGCCGGTTCCGCCGTCCCGGCCCCGCCGTCCGGGAGTGCGGTGCCGTCCCCGGGCGTCGGCTCGTCGAGAGCCCTGGCCGCCTCGCCCGGCGGCAGCCCGGCCCCGGTGGCCGCGTCCCCGTCGGAGGTCGCCGCCGTGCCGCTGTCGGCCGCTGACCAGGAAGGATCCAGGGCGAGCGGCACCGCTGCCCGGCCGTTGCCGGCGCCCCCGGCCGAAGGGGCGGCGGCCGCCCGGCCCCGGGAGGCCGGCCGGCACGGCCTGCTCGCCGGGGTGCTGCTGGTGCTCGCCGGAATCGGGCTGATCACCCGTCGGGTGTTCGCCCGTGGATCCGGTGCCCGACGGCGCTGACCTGCGCCGAACCGTCCCGACCACCCGACCATGTGCCTGCGCGTCAGGTCAGCTTTGGACGATTCGTCAGCAATTGTCGACACACCTCGGCTCAAATGTCGCATTTGATGACGTATGAACTTAGCCTGACTCTGGCACTGCCCGTCAGATCCGGGCCGCCCGTTGCGCGACACACCAGACCCAGAGGATCCGTGCATGGACGTCACCCGCGATTCTTCGCAGCGACCCGACCACCTGCCCAAGGCGTTCCCCCCGGCCCTGCCGGAACGTTCCGCCTCCGGCGCCAGCCCGCTGCCCAAGGTCTCGACCGTCAAGGCATCCAAGCCGGTCGGCCCGGCCGGCCCGGTCGACGGCGGTCCGGCCACGGCCCCGCTGGCGGTCGTCCCCGCGCCGTCCCCGGCCGGTCCCG
This sequence comes from Kitasatospora sp. NPDC059146, assembly GCF_042786665.1. Taxonomy (NCBI): domain Bacteria; kingdom Bacillati; phylum Actinomycetota; class Actinomycetes; order Kitasatosporales; family Streptomycetaceae; genus Kitasatospora; species Kitasatospora sp. NPDC059146. Next base: position 52,015 of record NZ_JBHZCY010000016.1, read on the forward strand.
TCGACCGGCGGGACCCGCTGGAGGCCGTCGCCCCGGAGACCGTCGAGCTCCCCGAGCTCGGCCCGGCCGATGCCTCCGCCGTCACCACCTCGCGCCGCCCCCCGCGGGCGGACCGGGCGCTGCGGGAGCACACCGCCGCCGTCCTGCCCGGCTGGGTCGCGCTGCTGGTGGTGCTGCTCGGCCTGGCCGCGGTGGGCTACGTGCTGCTGCGCACCGGCGTCCTCCCGCACTGGGACGGGCTGCCCGAACTGCGCAGCCCCGCCGCGCTGGCGAGCGGCCGGGCCGGGATCGACGCCCCGGCCATCGCCGCGGTCAGCGCCGCCGGGCTGCTGGTGGTGCTCGCCCTGGCCGGCCTGCTGGCCAACGCGGGCGGCGAGACCCGGGTGCTGAGCCGCTGGGGCCGCTACCGGGGCACGGTGCGCAGAACCGGCCTGGTCTGGGTCAACCCGCTGCTGCGCCGCCGCCGGGTCGACGTGCGGCTGCGGCACTGGCGCAGCGAGCCGGTCAAGGTCGTCGACCGCACCGGCACCCCGATCGTGGTCCGGCTGCTGATCGTCTGGCGGGTCAAGGACACCGCGCGGGCGCTGCTTGCGATCGAGGACCACGAGGGCTACCTGCGCGAGCAGGTCCAGGCGGTGCTCACCCGCACCGCCTCCACCCTGCCGTGCGACAGCAACGCGGCGCCCGGCCCGGCGCTGCGCGACGGGCAGTGGTTCGCCGACGAGCTGACCCGGGCGCTGGCCGCCGAGGCGGCCCCGGCGGGCCTGGAGGTCTACTCGGTGCAGCCGCTGGCGCTGGACTACGCGCCCGAGGTGGCCGAGTCGATGCGCCGCCGCCGGCTGGCGGACCTGGACGCGGGCCTGCGGACCGTCCTGGTCGACGACGCGGTGGAGGCGGCGGCGCTGGCCGTCCGGCGCCTGGAGCGCGCGACCGCGCACGAACTGGACGAGGCCGCCCGCAGCGCGCTGATGGAACAGCTGCTGGTCGCCTTCGTCGCCCCGGCCGGAGTGGCCGCCTCGGTACCGCCCCCGGCCGCCCGGGCCGGGCGGAAGGAAGGACGACCCGCATGAGGATAGCCACCGGCGCGTACGCCGAACCCGGCACCGGCTCCGACGCCGATCCCGGTCTGATCGGCTTCGAGGAGCGCCTGGGCAGCATCCCCGCGATCACGGGCTGCGGCTGCCCGAACTGCGCGGCCCGGCCGCGCACCGCCCGGGACGCCGCGGTCGGCGGTGGCAGCCGAATACACCGGGCCGTGCGAAGTACCTGCCTGGCCACCACCGTGCTGGCGGGCGCCGGCGTGGTCGGCCTGACGGCCGGTGCGGGCTCCGCGCAGGCGGCGGCCGGCAAGCAGGGCTGGGACGGGTCGAAGTACTGGTTCAAGAACGGCAGCGGTCAGTGGCGTTGGACCAGCCACTACGACGTCTACGCCAGTCGCACCGGCCAGTCCGGTTCATCCGGTTCATCCGGCTCTTCCGGTTCGTCCGGCTCGAAGACCGTCTCGAACGGCTCGGCCTCCTCCTGGGGCCCGCGCCAGGGCTGGGACGGGTCGAAGTACTGGTTCAAGAACGGCAGCGGCGAGTGGCGTTGGACCAGCCACTACGACGTCTACGCCAGTCGCACCGGCCAGTCCGGCGGCGGATCGGACCAGGGCTCCGGCGGGTCGGGCAGCCGCCCGTCCCCGGACACCACCCCGACCGCCGGGACCACCGAGGCGGCCGTCGACTACGCGCTCGCCCAGCTGGGCAAGCCGTACGTCTGGGGCGGTGACGGCCCGTCCGGCTACGACTGCTCCGGGCTGGTCCAGCAGGCCTTCCGGCGCAGCGGGATAGGCCTGCCCCGGGTGGCCGACGACCAGTACGCGGCGACCACGCCGATCAGCGCGGGCCAACTGCGCCGCGGTGACCTGGTGTTCTGGTCGGACAGCGGCCGGGCCTCGGGGATCCACCACGTGGGGATCTACCTGGGCGGCGGAAAGTTCGTCGAGGCACCCCGGCCGGGCAAGACCGTTCGGATATCGACGCTCAACTCGGGCTACTACCCGACCCACTTCGGGCGGCCGTAGCCGGGGAGCACACCGGGCCCCCGACAGCACGCCGCTGTCGGGGGCCCGGCGCGTGCTCAGGCGGAGGCGTCGGTGAGCAGGGCGGTCTGGGCGGGGGTGAGGGTGAGGGCGGCGGCGGCGAGCAGCGGGGGGAGCTGGTCGACGGTGCGGGCGCTGGCGATGGGGGCGGCGACCGTGGGGCGGGCGGCGAGCCAGGCGAGGGCGACGGTGGCGGGCTCGACGCCGTGGTCGGCGGCGACCTCGTCGAGGGCCGCCAGGACCTTGGGGCCGCGCGGCTCGGCGAGGTAGCGGGTGGCGCCCTCGGCGCGGGCGCTGTCGACGCCCGGGCCGCCCGGGCGGTACTTGCCGGTGAGGAAGCCGGAGGCGAGCGCGTAGTAGGGCACGGTGGCGAGGCCGTGCTCGGCGACCACCTCGGCCAGCGGGCCCTCGAAGGTGCCCCGGGACACCAGGTTGTAGTGGGGCTGGACCGCGACGTACCCGGCCAGGCCCTCGCGCTCGGCGAAGGACAGCGCCTCGGCGAGCCGCTCGGCGGAGATGTTGGAGGCGGCGACCGCCCGGACCTTGCCCGCGCGGACCAGCTCGTCCAGCGCCGTCACGAACTCCTCGACCGGGGTGTCGTCGTCCCGGTGGGTGTAGTAGAGGTCGATGTGGTCGACGCCCAGGCGGCGCAGCGAGCCCTCGACGGAGGACTTGATGGTGGCCGCGGCCAGGCCGGTCGCCTCGGGGTGGCTGCCGACCTTGGTGGCGATCACGATGTCGTCGCGGTTGCCCCGGCTGCGCAGCCAGTCGCCGATCACCGTCTCGGACTCGCCGCCGGTGTTGCCGGGTGCCCAGGCGGAGTAGGCGTCGGCGGTGTCGACGAAGTTGCCGCCCGCGGCGGCGTAGGCGTCGAGCACGGCGAAGGACTGCTGCTGGTCGGCGGTCCAGCCGAAGACGTTGCCGCCGAGGGAGAGCGGGTGGACGGACAGGTCGGAGGTGCCGAGGCGGACCCGGCTCTGGTTTCCGGTCATGCCCGCAGTCAACCAGGCCTGTGCGGCGGGCCATTCCGTCGGTCACACGGATTTCACGATCCGGTCGTACCGCCGTCGCACGCGCGGGTGGCGGGTTCGCCTGGAGAGGGGTCCGGGGTGTGCCTGAGGTGGGCGGATTCGTTAGAGTCCCTGCCATGGCTGACAACGACTACGACCCCGCCGGTAACACCCAGATGTTCCGGGCGTTCGTCGACGAGAGCCCGGCGCGTCCGGCACCGGGCTCCGTCTCCACCTACGGCAGCAGCAAGACCGGCGGCAGTCGCACCGGCGTGATCGCGCTGATCGCCGTCGTCGCCCTGGTCGTCCTGGGCGCCGTCGTCTGGCTGGCGGTCAAGTGACCCTCGCGCGGGTGGCCCCGGTGAGGGTCACCCGCGCGACGGGAAGTTCCGGCCTCAGCAGGGCTTGCGCCAGGCGTTGAGGTCGAGCTTCTTCTGCATCGAACTGAACCCCAGGGCTTTGGTCTTGGCGCAGAACTGGTCCGTGTCGAGCTTGTACTCGACGTGGAAGACCGCCTTGCCCGCCTTGACGAAGGGCGCGACCCGGTCGCACTCGTCGAACTGCGAGCACTCCTCGTTGACCGCGAAGTCGAAGTCCGGCAGCAGCGCGGAGATCTGGTCCAGGTCGTTCTTGAGGCCGATGGCGAGGCCGCGTTCGTGGGCGAGCTGGGCCAGCATCCGGTTGTACTTGATCTGGTCGTCCGGGGTCAGCGGGAAGCCGCTGTTCTGGTTGTAGGCCTCGATGGTGTCCGGCTCGATGGCGTCGAAGCCCTTGCTCTTGCACATGTCGAAGCGGGCCGCCATCAGCGGCCGGAGCTGGTCGAGCTTGCGGATGTCGAACCACTTCTCGCCCTTCCAGCCGGTGTCCGAGCCCTGCAGGGCCTTGGCGAAGGCCGCGGAGTCGGGGCGGAAGTCCTCCCAGGAGCCGGCGTTGATGTAGCAGATCACCTTGCGGCCCTTGGCGTGCAGCGCGGCGACCACCGAGGCGTCGTTCTCGAAGCCGTCGATGTCGTAGACCGGCACGTCCACCGACTGGTCCACGGGGCCGCCGCCGAGCTGCCACTGCCAGGTCAGGCCCGGGGTGGGCTGCCAGCGGGCGCCGGCCGCCGGCGGGGTGGTGGTGCCGGGCGGGGTGGTGCCCGGCGGGGTGCCCGGGGCGGTGGTGCCGCCCGGGGTGCCCGGGGCCGAGGTGGTGCCGGGGTCACCGGGCGTGCCGGGGGTGCTGGGTGCGGCGGTGCCGGGGGTGCTCGGCGCGGTGGCCGTGGGCGAGGCGCTCTGGGTGCCGTCGGCCGAGTCGTTGTCGTCCTCCGAGCCCGAGCTGCTGCACGAACTGACCAGCAGCGCGGTGACGGTGGCGAAGGCTATGGCGGCGGGCAGCAGCCGGGTACGGCGGTTCACGGTAGTCGAACTCCGGATCGGGTCAGGTCAGTTCAGCGGCGGTCAGGCCGTGCGGCAGGGTACGCCAGGGGTTGTCCCCGGCGCCCGGTACGGCGCAGCCGACGCCGGCTCGCCGGGCGGTGATCAGTGCGGAGGCGTCGCGGGCGGACTCGGCGGGGACGTCGTAGACCAGGTGGCAGAAGCGGGAGGCCGCGTGGCGGCCGGTCCACAGCGGCAGGGTCATGGCGCGGTACGCGTCCCAGTCGCCCTCGAAGGTGACCAGCAGGTCGGCCAGGCCGACCTCGGCGTACGCCGGGTCCGGGTGCTCGCCGTGGCCGAACACCACGGTGCCGCAGCCGGCCGCCCGGGCCGCCGTGGCGAGGCGGCGGTAGTGCGCCAGCGCGCCCGGGTGGGTGGCGACCTGGTCGAGGTACACGCCGGTGATGCCGTGGCGCTGACGGTACGTCAGGATGTCGGCGACCACGGCGGCGTGCGGCCGGCGGCCGTAGTCGGTGTCGGCGTAGCCGACCAACGGCAGCCCGGCGGCGCGGAGTTCCTCGGCGGCATCGGCGAAGACGTGGTCCGGGACCTCGCCCGGACCGTCCGCGAGGTTGAGCACCACGGCGGCGATCCGGGCGGGGTCGGCGGCGGCGACCGCCCGCCAGGCCGCCGGGTCCACCGCGGGGTGGACGTACAGCGGCACCAGCAGGCGGCCGTCGGGGGTGGTCCCGGAGGTCATGCGACCACCGGGGTCGGCGTCGGCTCGGCGGTGCTGAGCCAGAGGTCGCGCAGGGTGTCGGCGAGCCCGGTCTCCGGGTGCCAGCCGAGTTCCCGGGCGGCGGCCGACACGTCGGCCTGCTGCCAGGAGACCGCGGCCGAGCGCTCGGAACCCGCCCCGCTCTCGTCGATCCGGCCGGTGAAGCCGGACGCCGCGACCAGGCCCTCGGCGATCGCCCGGACCCGCTGGGCCCGGCCGGAGGCGAGGTTGAGCACCCGGGGCAGCGGGCCCTCGGCGGTGACGGCGAGGCCGACCGCCCGGGCGATGTCCCGGGCGTCCACGAAGTCCCGGTAGGCGGAGAGGTCCCCGACCGTGACCACGGCGTCGGCGCCCTCGGGCGCCGCCCGGCGCAGTTCGGCCGCCAGCCGGCCGGGCAGCGAGCCCGCCGGGGCGCCCGGGCCGACCGGGTTGAACACCCGCAGCACCACCGCGTCCAGCGGCGAGCCGGCCACCGCGAGGGAGCCGGCCAGCTTGGTCGCGCCGTACACGCCCACCGGACGGGCGTCGGCCTGCTCGGAGAGCGACTCGCCCTCCGCGCAGACGCCGTACTCGCCGGCCGAACCGACGTGCACCAGGCGGGCCTTCGGGGCGCCCAGGGCGAGCGCCTCGCAGAGCACCGCCGGTCCGCGGGCGTTCACCTCGGCGAGCTTGACCGCGCTGCCGGCCACCGCGCCGGCGAAGTTGACCACCACGTCGGGGGCCAGCGCGGCCAGTTCCTCGCCGAGCGGGCCGGCCTGGGCGCTGCCCAGGTCCAGCCGGAGGTCGTGGGCGGGCCGCCGGCCCGCGGTCAGCACGGTGGCACCGGGCAGTGACCGCAGGACGTCGGTGGCGTGACGGCCCAGGAAGCCGTCGCCGCCGAGCAGCAGGATTCTCACGCGGCCCGTCCGTCGCTCTCGGCGCCCGCGGCGGCGGGCTGCTCGGCCGTGTCGTCCGGGGCGGTGCGGGCGGCCGGGACCGGCAGTTCCGCGACGCCCGGCACGGTGCCGGCCGACTCGAAGGGCATCAGGACCGGGCGGATCGAGGAGAACTCGGCGTTCGCCCGGTCGTAGTCGTCCGGGCGGCCGATGTCCAGCCAGTAGCCGCCGAAGTCGTACGCGGCCGGCGGGGTGTCGGCGGCCAGCAGGTCGAGCACCAGCTCGTCGAAGCCCAGCGGCAGGCCCGGGGTGTACTTGGCGAGTGCGGAGCGGGAGACGCCGTACACGCCCATCGAGACCCGGTAGTCGATGCTGGGCTTCTCCTGGAAGCCGGTGATGGTGCCGGACTCGGCGGTCAGCACACCGAAGTCGATCTTCACCTGACGGGCGTAGGTGGCGATGGTCAGCGGGGCGCCGGACGTCTCGTGGTGCTTGAGCACCCCGGCGAAGTCCAGGTCGGTGAGGATGTCGCCGTTCATCACCAGGAAGTGCTCGGGCAGGCGGTCCTGCATGGTGAGCAGCGGGCCCATGGTGCCGAGCGGGCTGTCCTCGACGGCGTAGCCGACCCGCAGGCCCCACTGGGACCCGTTGCCGACGTAGGCGCGGATGATGTGGCCGAGGTGGCCGATGGCCAGGGTGACGGTCTTGAAGCCCGAGGCGGCGAGCTGGCGCATCACGATCTCCAGGATCGCGTGCTGGTCGCCGATCGGGACGAGCGGCTTGGGAAGCGCGGTGGTGTAGGGGCGGAGTCGAACGCCCTTACCGCCGGCCAGGATCACTGCGTGCATGGTGTTTCCCCCACGGAAAGGATGTGCAGGCCACGAACCTTGGTAACCAGGACGAGCATGATCGTTACGGCGGTCAGACGTTGTAGATGTCGGTCTTGTAGCGGGCCAGGTTGGCCGGGTCGCGGAAGAACTCGATGGTCTGCTCCAGGCCCTGCTCCAGCGTGAACTGCGGCGCCCAGCCGGTGGCCGTGCGCAGCCGGGTGGCGTCCGCGACCAGGCGCATGACCTCGGAGTTGGTCGGACGGATGCGCTGCTCGTCCTCCTTCACCACCAGGTCCACGCCCATCAGCTTGCCGACCAGGGTGACCAGGTCGCCGACCGAGATCTCGCCGCCGGTACCGGCGTTGAAGGTCCGGCCGACCACGGTCTCGGCGGCCGCGGTGCCCACCGTGCGGAAGGCGTTGGCGGTGTCCTTGACGAACATGAAGTCGCGGGTCGGGCGCAGGTCGCCGAGGGTGATCTCGGTCTGGCCGGCCGCGACCTGGGCGATCACGGTCGGGATGACGGCGCGCATCGACTGCCGCGGGCCGAAGGTGTTGAACGGGCGCAGGGTGACGACCGGGGTCTCGAAGCTGGCGTGGTAGCTGTCGGCCAGCCGGTCCCCGCCGGCCTTGGAGGCGGCGTACGGGGACTGGGTGTTGATCGGGTGGTCCTCGGTGATCGGCACGGTCTGCGCGGTGCCGTAGGTCTCGCTGGTGGAGGTGTGCACCAGGCGCGGGATCTCCAGGTGGCGCACGGCCTCCAGGACGTTCAGGGTGCCGGTGACGTTGGTGTCCACGTACGAGTGGGGGGCGCTGTAGGAGTACGGGATCGCGATCAGGGCGGCCAGGTGGTAGACCGCCTCGGTGCCCTTGACCAGGCCGTTGACCGAGCCCGGGTCCCGGACGTCGCCGAGGACGATCTCGACCGAGTCCAGCACCTCCGGCGCCAGGGTCTCCAGCCAGCCGAAGGAGGAGAAGGAGTTGTACTGGACCATCGCGCGGACGTGGTGCCCGTCGGCGACCAGGGTCTCGACGAGGTGGGAGCCGATGAAGCCCTCGGCTCCGGTAACCGCGACGCTGCTCATGCGTTTTCGCTTTCTCGTTTTCGGGAGCGGCCGGACGTCTGAGCACGACCGGCCGGTGGTGCCTCGGAAGAGGCGGATTATCAGCGGTGTTGGGTGGTGCGGCCGAGCGCGGGCCCGGCGGTTGCGGTGAGGACGAGGGCGGCCGCCCCGCAGCCGATCAGCTGCAGGACGATCGGGTCCGCACCGGTCAGCAGCCCGACGCTCTCGGCGATCGCGGCGGCCAGACAGATGAGGGCGGTGCTCCAGCTGAACCCGAAGGCGTTCAGCAGCAGCGCCAGCCAGAGCGAGCCGCCCAGGAGCAGCATCGCGCCGAGCTGCGGCACGCCGAGCGACGGGGCGCCCGGCCACAGCACGGTCGCGGCGGCGTCCAGCGCGGCCACGGTGGTGAGGTAGATGAACAGGCAGCCGAGCAGGATCCCGCCGGTGCGGCGGGTGAACTGCCCGGTGGTGTGGCTGGTGCGCAGCGCGGCCACGGCCATCGCCCGGTAGCGGAACAGCAGCCACTCGGCGAGGCCCAGGCTGAGCGTCAGGGCGATCATGGCCGGGCCGGTCGGGGTGGTCCGCACCTCGTGCACGGCGTGCGCGCCCTGGGCCGCGGCGTGCACCGCGGGGCCGGCGGTCCGGACGGCCTGGTGGATGGTCTCGCCGAGCCCGGCGATCAGCGTCAGCGCACCGCAGGCCAGGCCGAACAGCAGGTGCGGGACCTCCTGGCGGATCGGCAGCCTCAGCTCCACGCCGTCCCGTTCGCCGCCGCGGGCCGCGACCAGCAGCTCCCGGACGGCCAGGCCGACCGCGAGCACCACCGAGGCGAGCAGCACGACCGTCCGGACCATCTCCGGGACGTCGACCGCCAGCACCACGCCCGCGCCGACCGAGGCCGGGGCGAGCGCGAGCAGCAGGAACTTCTCCCGCCCGAGCACCAGCAGCGCGGTGGCGGCCGCCAGGTAGCAGGACTGGCCCGCGGCGAACCACAGGGCACCGAGCGGACCGCCGACCACGTACGCGGACGCGGCGGCCAGCAGCGCGCCGACCGGCGCGCCGACGGCCAGGCAGACCGCGGCGTCCCGGCGGCGCAGCCGGCTCAGCCAGCGGTAGGCGCGGTGCGCCAGGGCCTGGTTGAAGCCCCAGCTGACCAGCGTGGCGATGGACAGCGCGAGCATGCCCGAGGGCAGGCCGAAGCGCATCCGGGTGGTCGCGAACAGGTTGGCACCGAGCAGGTAGCCGAGCCCGGGCAGGGCGAACACCAGGCCGCGCACCACGCAGCGCCAGGGATCGGCCCGCCAGGGGTTGGCGAACTCGGAGCTCGGGCCGGGGTAGCGGCGCTCGACCTTCTCGAACAGCTCCTCGGCGACGGTGAACGCGTCGGGGCGGCCGTACAGCAGCGCGGCCTGCTCGTCGGAGAGGCCGTCGGACTCCAGGAAGGCCGCGATCTCGTACGGGTGGACGGCGTCGGCGCAGACGTCGCGCAGGCGCTCGGCCAGTTCGTCCAGCGGGTCGTCGGAGAGGCCGAGCTGCTCGGCGGGGTCGGGCTCGGCCGACGGGGCGGGGCGGCGGAGCTTCAACGGCAGGGTGCGCAGCTGCATCGTCCGCTCCGCGCCGCCCTCGTCGGGGACCAGGCGAATGGGACCGCTCATGCGCCCACCTCGCGGAACGCGCACCTGCTGACGGTTCGCTCGTTCACGCGCCCACCTCGCTGGGCTCGGGGCGGGCGGCGGCCAGCTGCTGGTCCCAGTCCGGGCTGGGGACGGCGTCGGTGACGGCGACCATGCCGCCGGGCATCCAGCGGGCGGTGCCCAGGAGTTCGGTGTAGATGCCCCGGAAGCCGTCGATGTTCTGGCGGAGCGTGAACTGCTCGATGACCCGCAGTCGGGCGCCCTCGCCGAGCCGGGCGCGCCGCGCGGGGTCGCGCAGCAGCTCGATCGCGGCGGCCGCCATCGGCTCGGGCTCGCGCGGCGGGACGACCAGTCCGGTGTCGCCGACCGCCTCGCGCACGCCGCCGACGTCGGTGGAGACGGTGGCGCGGCCGCAGGACATGGCCTCGATCAGGGTGAACGGGAAGCCCTCGCTGATGCTGGAGAGCATCACCACGTTGCCCGCCGCGTACGCGTCGGTGATGTCGGCGACGCGGCCCTCGAAGGCCACCGAGTCGGCGATGCCGAGCTCGGCGGCCAGGGCTATGCAGCCGTCCCGGTACGCCTCGCCGCCCTTGGGGGTGCCCCCGAAGAGCCGCAGCCGCGCCTCGGGGATCTCCTGGTGGACGATGGCGAAGGCCCGGATCAGCGTCTCCAGGTCCTTGATCGGGTCGACCCGGCCGGCCCAGCTGAGGGTCGGCGTCTCGGGTTCCGGTCCGGCGGGCGGGAAGGCGGCCGGGTCCACGCCGTTGTAGACGGTGCGGATGTGGTGGGACGGGGTGCCGCCGCGCTCCTCCCAGCGCCGGTTGTACCGGTTGCCGGGGGTGACCAGCGCGGCCTGCCGGTAGCTCTCCTCGGCGAGCATCCGGTAGAAGCCGAGCAGCAGGGCCTTGACCGGCCAGCGGTACGGGCCGGTGCGGTAGCCGAGGTAGCGCTCGCGCAGGTAGATGCCGTGCTCGGTGAGCAGGAACGGTACGCCGTACTGCTGGGCGGCGATCAGCCCGGGCAGGGTGGCGAGTCCGCCGCTGGCCGCGTGGGCGACGCCGTCGGTGGGCGGGTCGACCGAGAGCGGCCGCAGCGCGTGCTCCAGGAGGTCGGTGGCGTTCAACGCGTCGTGCAGGGTGGGCCGGGAGACCGCGGTGGGCAGGTAGTCGCGGGTCCACACGTGCTGGAGGGTGCGCAGGGCGCGCTCGCTGCGCAGCGCCGGGCTGAGCAGCCCGCGCCGGGCGAGGTCGGCGAAGCCGTACAGCTCGGTGCCGAAGTGGGTGGTGTAGACCGGGTCGAGGATGGAGTGCAGGAAGCGCTCGTACGCGTTGAGGAAGCGGCGCATCTCCTTGCCGCGCGGCGCCCGGGCCTCGGAGGCCGGGCCCCACAGCGGTGCGGTGGTGACCGACCGTACGTTGGCGGGCAGCTCCCAGGCCAGCGGTTCCTGGCCGGTTCCGGTGACGGCGATGACGTCGAAGTCGACGTCCGGCATGCCCTGGACGAGCTGGTCGCACCAGACGCTCACGCCGCCGTGCTGGTGCGGGTACGTCCCCTCGGTGAGCAGGGTGACGCGCATCTCCTGTCCCCCCTCCTGTTCTTGCGTCGGTTGTCCGGCCTGGGTGGCCGGAGCGGGAGCCGTGGCGGGGCCGGGCCGGGCGACCGGCCCGACCCCGCCACGGGGTGCTACGGATTACCGGTTGCCGGGGCGTCCGGTGGTGGTGGTGCCGTGCGAGGCCGTCCCCCCAGAGGCCTTGCCGGAGCCGTTCTGGCCGTTACCGGCCGGGGCACCGTTGCCCTGGGTCTTCGCGCCCTGGACGACGTCCTTGCCGGGCACCGGGGTGCCGCTGCCGGGGACGAGGGACTGGGCGGGCTTGCGGGTGACGTCGCCCGGGCCGGCCGGGACCGGGGTGGCGACGCCCTGCGGCACGACCTTCTTGTCCGTCGGCGCCGGTGCCGGGACGGACTTGGCGGCCACGTTCGGGGCGACGGCGGCCGGGGCGGCCGGCGCACTGCCGAACGGGAGCTGCAGGGTGATGCCGCTCTGCAGGGCGCCCGGGGACGCCCAACCGGAGAGCGTACCGGCGTAGGACGAACCGAAGGCGGCCGTTCCGATGGCCATCTTCTGAGCAGTTCCGGTCGGCATGGTGGCCTGGACCTGAACACCGGCGGGCGCGTTGACCGTGACGGTGTTGCCGATCTTGTAGGCGGTGACCTGGCCGGCGGCGACCGCCTTGTCCCAGGCCGCGCGCTTCTGGAACTCCTGGCCGATCTCGCGCTCGCCGAGGTTCACGATCGGGGCGTTGTCGGCGTACAGCGAGCGGTAGGTGCCGAGGATCTTCTCCAGCACCGGGTACAGGATGCGGTCCTCGGAGAGGTTCGACTGGTGCACGAAGTGCGGGCGCGGGTCGTTGCTCAGCACGTGGCCGAGGTCGATCCGGGCCTCCAGCGGCACGATGTACGACTGGTAGCCGGTGGTGGTGTCCAGCGGCGCGGGCAGGCAGGTGGAGTTGGCGTTGTTCTCGCAGACGCCGCTGCCGCCGTTGGCCTTGCTGGTGTAGATCCAGTTGTACTCGTCGGCCTCCTCCTTCGCCGAACCGGCGTTGTAGAAGACGTTCATCGGGTACCGCGGCACGGTCAGCGTGGACGAGCCGACGGCCCGCTGGGCGGGCTCGCGGGAGGCGTCGCTGCCGGTGAACTTGATGCCGTTGGCGACCAGCGCCGGCGCCAGGTTCGGGTTGTCGCTGGTCTCCTGCGGGGCGGTGAGCAGACCGGAGTGCTCACCGGTGACGAGCACCTGCGGGTCGACCTTGAGGCCGTTGGTGGCGGCCCAGTCGAAGTTCTGCTTGATCTGGGTGGAGATGGTGTTCTGGTCGGTCCAGACCGTGTTGCCGGACGCGTCCTTGGTGCACTTCCACGGGACCACCGAGACGTCCTGCACGCAGCCCAGGTAGGGGTGGGTGTAGGTGTGGTTGACCCAGCGGTAGCTGGTCTGGTCGGTGATCATCTGGGTGGCGGTCGGGTCCACCGTGGTCTGGTGGTCGGACTTCCAGTCCTCGCTGCCGCCACCGTTGAACACCATGTCCAGGGTGAAGTTGTTGGCGGTCTGCCACTGCTTGAGGTACTGCGCGTCGGCGGGGGTCATCCGGATCGGGTTGGCGGTGTCCGGGGTGCCGGGCGGGCAGGTGACGTCGCCGGGGGTGCACTTGAGCGCGGTGTCCCAGCGGTCGTCGGCCAGGAACACGTCGTCGACGTGGGTGGCGAAGTAGTTGCGGTCGTAACCGAGGTGGACGCCCTGGGTGATCCAGTCGACCATGCCGCGGGCCAGCAGCCGGTACTGCTGCTGGTACTGGTTGTAGACGAAGGTGACGACCAGTTCCTTGCGGCCGTCGTGGGTGTACTCACCGACCAGCGAACCGCGGCTGGTCGAGTCGGGTATCGCCGCGTCGACCAGCGGGACGAAGGAGGCGCCGGACGGCAGGTTGGCGAGTGGGGTCGCCAGGTAGCCGTAGCTCTCGCTGACCTTCGGGTCGTTGTCCTCGAACGGGACGCTGCCCTTGAGGTACCCGAACGGGCCCGAAGTTCCGGCCGTGGTGGTGGCGGCCTGGAATCCGTCGAGGGTCCCGACGAATCCCGGATTCTGGGCGTAGTTCAGGCCGACGGCCGGGCTGGCCCAGGTGTAGGCGTCGATCTGCCGGACGTTGAAAGCCGCTTCGTAGGTGGCGATCGCGGTCATCTCGGCGGCGCTGTTCGGGAAGGGGTTTTCGTTGGGCAGCACGATGCCCTGGTACTTGCCCCGGGGGAGCCCGTTCACCGTGTCGCTCAGGAAAGCGGCGTTGATGACGGGGCGGTTGGTGTCATTGAGGCTGACGACCTTGTAGGGCGTGCCCTGGCTCTTGAGCTCGGCGGTGATCGCGGCGACCGACGGGCCTCCGTCGTCGATGACCAGGATCGTGAGGTCGATCCTGGGCGGCGTGGTGTCGCCGTGGGCCAGGGTGGTCTGCAGGCCGCTGGCCAGCAGAACTGCCGCTGCGCAAGCGGCGACTCTTCGGGTCGCTCGACCCATGTCTGATCCTCCCCTTGGGTCAGGCGCCGCGCTGCTTCGGCGCTCGCCTGCCCGTGTAGCTGTTCGCGGGCAGCAGGCTGCCCGGCGCCCATCCTGGTCGAGGGTCGGCAGTCCGGGGGACCAATTGGGCGATAGTGCAGCGAACCTGTTACCAACGTTCATGGTGAAGCCATGGAGGCGCTGATTGTGACCGTAACCGGACCGCTCGCGCAAATAATGAATTGAAAATGAAAAACCGGAAGCCGACTGCTACAGCTGGTTACCGACTGTGCGCCTCGCACGGCCCCGTGCGGCACCTACACTGTCGTCGTTGCGCATGACACTCTTGCACATCCTGCCGCTCCAATGGGCAGGTTCATGCAATATCGGGCGCCGCTGTGCCATGTGACAGTCCGAATATGCAATGGAGGTCGCGGGTGGTCGATCGTCAGATCGCGTCCGAGCGAATCGGGGACGCACGGAATGCGCGCCCGGAGCCCGCCGGAACCATCCTGGTCGGCCGCAGTCTCGGGCTGCGCGGTGCGGTCAACGCCCGCGATCTGGGCGGGTACCGGACGGCCGGCGGAGGGGTGCTGCGGGCCGGTGTGGTCCTGCGCAGCGATGGCCTGAACCGTGTCACCGCCGAGGACCTCGACCCGCTGGGCGCGCTCGGCCTGCGTGCGGTGGTCGACCTGCGCAGCGCCGACGAGGTCCGCGAGGCCGGTCCGGACATCCTGCCGGGAGGTGTGACGGCGCACCATCTCCCGCTGCTGGCAACGGACTTCGACATCCACGCGACACTGCGCGGCGCCCTGGCGGAGCGCAGCCCGGACAAGCAGCGCGCCCTGCTCGGCGACGGCCGGGCGGCCGCCATGATGACCGGCCTCTACCGCTGGTTCGTCACCGACCGGGAGGCCCGCGAGACCTTCGCCGCCCTGCTGCGGCTGCTGGCGGCCCCGGACGGCGTGCCGCTGCTGTTCCACTGCTCGGCGGGCAAGGACCGCACCGGCTGGGCCGCGGCGCTGCTGCTGACCGCGCTGGGTGTGGACCGCGAGACCGTGCTCGCCGACTACCTGCTCACCAACGAGCGGGTCGCGGCCGTGGTCGAGCTGGTGCTGGCGGACTTCGCCGGCCGCGGCCTGATGCGCGAGCCCGAGCTCCTGCTGCCGGTCTTCCGGGCCGAGCGCGACTACCTGGACGCGGCCTTCGCCGAGGTCGCGTCCGGCTGGGGCGACTTCGCCGCGTTCTGGCGCGAGGGGCTCGGGCTGGACGACCGGGTGTTGGCCGGGCTGCGTGCCAACCTGCTGGACGGCGACGGGAGTTGATCCCGCCGCCGTCGGCGGTCAGCCCTCGTTTCAGCCTTCGTTGATGAGCCCCGCGCGGAGCTGGGTCAGCGTCCGGGTGAGCAGGCGGGAGACGTGCATCTGGGAGATCCCGATCTCCTCGCCGATCTGCGACTGGGTGAGGTTGCCGAAGAACCGCAGCATGATGATCCGGCGCTCGCGCGGCGGCAGCTTGGCCAGCAGCGGCTTGAGCGACTCCCGGTACTCCACGCCCTCCAGCGCGAGGTCCTCGTAGCCGAGCCGCTCGGCCAGCGGCCCCTCGCTGTCCTCCTCGCCGGGGCTGGAGTCCAAGGAGGAGGCGGTGTAGGCGTTGCCCACCGCGAGGCCCTCGACCACGTCCTCCTCGCTGACCCCGAGGCAGGCGGCCAGTTCGGCGACGGTGGGGGAGCGGTCCAGCCGCTGGGACAGTTCGTCGCCGGCCTTGGTGAGCGCCAGCCGCAGCTCCTGGAGCCGTCGCGGCACCCGGACCGACCAGCTGGTGTCCCGGAAGAAGCGCTTGATCTCGCCGACCACGGTGGGCATCGCGAAGGTGGGGAACTCCACCCCGCGTTCCGGGTCGAAGCGGTCGATCGCCTTGATCAGGCCGATGGTGCCGACCTGGACGATGTCCTCCATCGGCTCGTTGCGGCTGCGGAAGCGCGCCGAGGCGTACCGGACCAGCGGCAGGTTGAGCTCGATCAGGGTGTCGCGGACGTAGGTGTGCTCCGCGCTGCCGGGCTCCAGTGCGGCCAGCCGCAGGAAGAGCGAGCGGGAGAGCGTCCGGGTGTCCAGCCCGGAGCCGGGCGGTGCCGCGCCGGCGGCCCCGGCGCCGGGCGCTCCCGGGCCGGGCCTCGCGGGGGACGTGGCCCGCTGGAGCGGGATCCGGTCCCCGGCGACCGCCGTACCCTCGGCCTGACCAGCGTGGATCTCCGCAGTGCCCAGCTCTCCGGACATGCACCCACCCCCTCGTGACTGACAGTTGAACGGGGGCCGTCGCACGGAGGTTCCCGGCGGGGGCCCAACCCCCTGCATACCGGAACACGGTGCACGGCAAACCCGAACGTCGCAAGATGTCACGCCGGGGTAACGCGCTGCAATCTCACTCTTCCCAGGAGTTGCCGGTCCGAAGCCTGGTCAGGATCCGTGAGAGCAGCCGGGAGACGTGCATCTGGGACATCCCCAGTTCGGTGCTGATCTGCGACTGGGTGAGGTTGGCGAAGAACCGCAGCATCACGATCCGCCGCTCCCGCTCGGGGAGTTGGACCAGCAGGTGGCGCACCATGTCGCGGTGCTCGACCTCGGCCAGCGCGGCGTCCTCGTAGCCGAGCCGGTCCAGCAGGGCGAGTCCGCCCTCGTGCTCCTGGGCGGCCTCCAGCGAGGCGGCGTTGTAGGCGCGCCCGGCGTCCAGGCAGGCCCGGACGTCCTCCTCGGGGATCCGGAGGCTGGCGGCGATCTCCGGCACCTTGGGGGCCCGCCCGTGCAGCACCGTCAGCTCCTCCATGGCGCCGCTGACCTGGACCCAGAGCTCCTGG
This sequence comes from Kitasatospora sp. NPDC059146, assembly GCF_042786665.1. Taxonomy (NCBI): domain Bacteria; kingdom Bacillati; phylum Actinomycetota; class Actinomycetes; order Kitasatosporales; family Streptomycetaceae; genus Kitasatospora; species Kitasatospora sp. NPDC059146. The sequence goes on from NZ_JBHZCY010000016.1 coordinate 68,542, forward strand.
AGCCGGCGCGGGACGTGCATGGTGCGGACGTTGTCCCGGAAGTAGCGCTTGATCTCGCCCAGGATGGTCGGCAGCGCGTAGGTGGGGAACTGGACGCCCCGGGTCGGGTCGAAGCGGTCGATCGCGTTGATCAGGCCGATGGTGCCGACCTGGACGACGTCCTCCATCGGCTCGCTGCGGCTGCGGAAGCGGGTGGCGGCGTAGCGGACCAGGGGGATGTTCACCTCGATCAGGGCGGCCCGGACCCGTTCCCGTTCGGGGGCGTCGGGGGGCAGCTCGGTGAGCCGCTCGAACAGCACCCGGGTGAGCGTCCGGACGTCCACGGCGGGGCGACCGCCGGGGCCGCGGAGCCCGTCCGGGCGGAGCTCGCCGGCCGGACTGATGATCGCGGCCAACACCTCGTCCACGGACACGTCCCCCCTCCCAAATCGACAACGGTGGGCCCTGCGGATCGTGTGTCGCGGCTGGTTCGGTACCTCGCCATGTCCGGCAAAACCGGTCATAGCATCACAAGGTGGGCGCAGGTCGGGCAAGCACCCGGTGGAGGTGTGTTGGTGGGCTGCGCGGCCGGTGGCCACCCGGTCGGCGAGGCGCCGCAAGGGTTGTTCCGGGGCAGACGGAGACGCCCCGCCCGGGAGCCGGGCGGGGCGGGCGCGGGCCGTCCGGGGGACGGCGGCGGGGGTCAGACCTCGATGTCGGCGATCACCCAGGTCGCGAACTCGCGCCACAGGCCGGCCGCGGCCTGGTGCGCGGGGTGGGTCAGGTAGGCCTGGAGGGCCGTGCGGTCCTCGACCAGGCTGTTGATCGCGTAGTCGTACGCGATGTCGCGCTCGGTGGTGTTCCAGCCGCACTCCCACTCGCGCAGCTCGGGGACCAGTGCGCCGAGCTCCTCGAACGCCTTGGCGGCGGCGAGCACGCGCTGCTCGTCCTTGGCGACGCCTTCGTCGAGCTTGAACAGGACCAGGTGGCGGATCACGATTGCCGCTCCTTACTTGATCAGACCGGTCATGAAGGTGCCGACCGCCTTGGCCGCGTTCGAGATGCCCTCGAAGCCCAGCTGGACGAGTTCGGCTGACCGGGCCGGTGAGGTGATGATCGAGTAGAGCACGAAGATGAGCAGGAGGGCCATGCCGATCTTCTTCGCCTGCGCCATCGTGACCTTCCTCCCTGCGGTGGGCCGCCGTCATCCGGTCCCCGAGCAGCCCTGCACGGCAGCTTATCCACCGGACGGGCTATCAAGTGTGCGACGCGTTCGCCCGGCGGGACGAAGGTCCCCGCGAGTGGGGCCTTTCTCCGGATGCCCGGGCCGGGGCCGGGCGGCAGGATAGATGACGTGCCGAGGATCTGGCAGGAATCCCCGGCACGTGGATCCGGAGCCCCCGCTGTGGGACCGGTGGTCGCGGCTTCCCCCCTCGCGGCCCCGGTTGTGGGACTCCGCCGGGGGAGCGGTCAGTCCCCCCGAGCCGCTCCCCCTCCAAGGCTCCGTACGAGCCGGGCAATGGTGGTCATCGGCCCGGAGTGCGGAGCCTTCTCCGCGTCCGGGAGCCTTTCCCGCGTCAGGTGGCGCCCCGCCGCCGTCCGGAGCGCGCGAGCGGGCCGCGAACGGGCCGGGGCGCGCAAACGCCGAGGGCCCGTCCGTGATCGGACGGGCCCTCGGGCTTTCGAGCGGTAGCGGTGGGATTCGAACCCACGGTGGAGTTGCCCCCACACACGCTTTCGAGGCGTGCTCCTTTGGCCGCTCGGACACGCTACCGAGGGGAACTCTACCGGACGGGTGGCGCGGTCACGAAATCCTTACCGGGCGGGCCGTCGCCGGGCGGCTCAGCGGTGGGTGTCGAAGAAGGCGCGCAGCTGCTCGCCGCACTCCTCGGCGAGCACGCCCCAGATCACCTCGGGCCGGTGGTTGAGCCGGCGGTCGCGCATCACGTCGAAGAGCGAGCCGGCCGCGCCGGCCTTCTCGTCGAGGGCGCCGTAGACCACCCGGTCGATCCGGGACAGCACGATGGCGCCGGCGCACATCGTGCACGGCTCCAGGGTGACCACCAGGGTGCAGCCGCTGAGCCGCCACTCCCCGACCCGTTCGGCGGCCTGCCGGATCGCGACCACCTCGGCGTGCGCGGTCGGGTCGCCGACCGCCTCGCGCTCGTTGTGGCCGCGCCCGATCACCTCGCCGTCCGGGCCCAGGACGAGCGCCCCGACCGGGACGTCCCCGGTGGCCGGCGCCAGGGCGGCCTCGGCGATGGCGAGGCGCATCGGCGCCGCCCAGCGGTCGCGGACCGGGTCGGGGCGGACGGGAGCGGGCAGCGGGGGGACGTACGGGACGGTCAGCGGGGTGGATGCGGGCTGCATGGCATCCAGTGTCGGGCATCCGGTGGCGGACACCGGTGCGACCGGTGCCGCTACCGGACCGCTTCCAGGACCTCGCCGCAGCCCAGGGCCTCGGCGATCTCCTCCAGGGCGTCGCCCGGCACCGCGCCCTCGCCGCTGAGGGAGAGCAGGGCGTCGGCGGCCAGGCCGAACTCGGTCAGCAGGTGGGCGTCGCCGAGCGGGCCGACCGGGACGCCGCCGTGGGCGTCCGCGTCCTCGTCGTCCTGCTCCTCGGTCTCCGCGTCCTCGTCCAGCAGGTGGTCCAGGTCGCCGAACTCGCTCTCGCCGGCCTGGTCGACCAGTTCGTCGGTGAGGACGGAGCCGTAGGAGCTGCGGGCGGCGGCGGCGCCGTCCGACACGAAGATCCGCGGGTCGTCCTCACCGTCCACCCGGACGATGGCGAACCACGAGTCCTCCTGTTCGATGAAGATCAGGACGCTGTCGTCGTCCTGCGCGCAGGCGCGGGCCAGATCGGCCAGATCGGCCAGGGTTTCGACGTCGTCGAGCTCCGTCTCGCTCACGTCCCACCCGTCCTCGGAGCGAGCAAGCACTGCAGCGAAGTACGCCACCAGGGACACTCCCAAGATCATCGGTCTCGGCTGTCGGCGCGCTCGGGCGGCGCGGAATTCTGGCCGCCCCCGCGCCAGAGGCGGTCCGCTTGTTCGGACCGTCCCATCGGAATCGTGACAGAAAGCCCGCCCTCGCGGGGGGTGTTCGGCAGCGCGTCTTTGCAGGTCGTGTCGGAAGGGCCGGGCGGTGCGGGGAGGAGCCGGGCCGGGGCCGTCCGAAGCCGGTCGAATTTCGGCCGGACCGCCCGGTGGGGCCGCGGTGGGGCGGCGGTGGGGGTGGTCAGATCCGGAAGGTGCGCATCCGCATCGCTTCGCGCATCCGCCGTTCCTTGGTCCGCCGGGGCTGGACGCGCTCCCTCAACTCGCGGGCCTCGGCGAGTTCGCGCAGGAAGACGGCCCGCCGCTTGCGGCGCTCCGTCTCGGTCTCCGGGGGCTCCTGCGGCGGGCCGGCGCGAAGGGCCGGCCCGTCGACGGGCTCGTCGGCCGAGCCGTCCCCGGCCCTCGGGTTGCTCGTCATAAGACGTGACATTCCCAGAACGGCCGGGTTGATACCACAGGAGCCGGTTCCGTCCGGACATTCCTGGCACGTCACGGCGTGTCACCGGAAGGTGACCGCCGCCGGTCGACGGCCTGGCACGGCGTGTCGTACAGGCGTCCAGGACCGGGCTAACCTCGGTACATGCGTCTCCACGTCGTCGACCACCCCCTGGTCGCCCACAAGCTCTCCACCCTGCGCGACGAGCGCACCGACTCGCCGACCTTCCGTCGCCTGACCGACGAGCTGGTGACCCTCCTCGCCTACGAGGCCACCCGGGACGTCCGCACCGACGAGGTGGAGATCACCACGCCCGTGGCGGTCACCCTCGGCACCCGGCTCAGCTACCCGCGCCCGCTGGTCGTCCCGATCCTGCGGGCCGGCCTCGGCATGCTGGACGGGATGACCCGCCTGCTGCCGACCGCCGAGGTCGGCTTCCTCGGCATGGTGCGCAACGAGGAGACCCTGGAGGCCTCCACGTACGCCACCCGGATGCCCGACGACCTCTCCGGCCGCCAGGTCTACGTGCTCGACCCGATGCTGGCCACCGGCGGCACCCTGGTCGCCGCGATCAGGATGCTGATCGAGCGCGGTGCCACCGACGTCACCGCCGTGGTGCTGCTGGCCGCGCCGGAGGGCGTCGAGGTGATGGAGCGCGAGCTGGCCGGCCTGCCGGTCACCGTCGTCACCGCCGCCGTGGACGAGCGGCTGAACGAGAACGGCTACATCGTCCCCGGCCTGGGCGACGCGGGCGACCGGCTGTACGGCACGGCCGGCTGAGCGACCCCCCTCCGAACGTCCGAGAGCCCCCCGGCACTGCGTCTGCCGGGGGGCTCTCCTGGTTCCTGTGCCGCGCCTCAGCAGCTGCCGGTGGCGCTCGGGGTGGGGGAGGGCTTGACGGCCAGGGCGAGGGCCGCGGCCGCCTGGGTCTCGTCCAGCAGGGCGTTGTAGCTGTCGCCGATCACGAAGTCCACGCTGGTGTCGGTACGGGCGTCGGCGGTCACGCTGGCCCCGGCGATCTGGGAGCCCACCAGGGTGCCGGCCGCGACGCCGGTCGGGCCGGCGATCACCTGGGCGGTGCCGGGCACCTTCTTGTCCAGCTCGGCGGGGGCGTTGCCGACCTTGCCGATGGTGAAGCCGCGCTTCTTGAGCTCGTCGGCGGTCCGTCCGGCCAGGCCGGCCTTGGTGGTGGCGTTGTAGACGTTCACCGTGACGGCCGAGGGCTGCGGGACGGCGTGCGGGTCGACCGGCGCGCCGGAGGCCGCGGGGGCGCCCGGGGTGGCGCCCGCCGTCGGGGCGGCCAGCGGCTTCCCGGACGGGGTGGCGCAGGCCTGGGCGGAGGCGTTCCTGTCCTTGCCGCGGAAGATGTCGTACAGCTGGACGCCGCCGAGGCCGATCAGGGCCAGGGCGAGCAGGGCCGCGAGTGCGGCGATCACCTTGCGACTCTTCTTCGGGGGCCGGCCCAGCCGCGGGTAGGCGTTGCCGGTGACGCGGTACTGCTTCCCCTTGAGGCCTTGGGGAGTCAACATGCTCACGGGTCTGTCTCCCCCTCGTGCCGGGGCGGGGTCGGGATGACGGGTGGGCCAGGGCGGGGGGTCCTCCGGGAGCGGGCGGATCCCCTGGTCGCGGCCGTAGTCAGCAGCGTAGTGCCGGACAGCTGTGAAGGTACTAAACGATCATCATCTGGAGTACCCCGGTACCCGAAAGGGGGTACCCGGGTACGCGCGGACCGCCTCCGCCGGGTGGCGAGGGGGCGGTCCGGAGTCGGCGGAGTGCGGCCGTCAGTCCATTTCCAGGACACGGGCGTGCAGCACCTGGCGCTGCTGCAGCGCGGCCCGTACGGCCCGGTGCAGCCCGTCCTCCAGGTAGAGGTCGCCGCGCCACTTGACCACGTGGGCGAAGAGGTCGCCGTAGAAGGTCGAGTCCTCGGCCAGCAGGGTTTCCAGGTCGAGCTGGCCCTTGGTGGTCACCAGCTGGTCGAGCCGCACCGGGCGTGGGGCGACGTCAGCCCACTGTCGGGTGCTCGTCCGGCCGTGATCCGGGTACGGCCGCCCATTGCCGATGCGCTTGAAGATCACACGGAAAGCCTACCGTTCGGACGGCGCACGGCGCAGCAGCCGTGCCTCCGCCACGCGCACCGGTGCGAGCTGCGCGGGGGCGATTGCGGCTGTTTGATGGGAAATGTCGCGAACATCGCCCGGTCCCGGCCGGGTTCAGGCCCGGCTTCCGACCGCCGATCCCGTCCAGGAGCGTGCACCGATGGACTCCGCCCCCACCCCGACGACCGTCCGGGAGATCGCCGACGGGTACGCCTTCACCGGGCCCGCCCTCGACCTCGGCGCGGTGCTGCTGGACGGCACCGCCTACCCCGACGCGCAGGTGCGCGTCCCGCTCGCGGTCCTCAACCGGCACGGACTGGTCGCCGGGGCCACCGGCACCGGGAAGACCAAGACCCTCCAGCTGATCGCCGAACAGCTCTCCGCCCAGGGCGTGCCGGTGTTCCTCGCCGACGTCAAGGGGGACGTCTCCGGCATCGCCGCACCCGGCACGCCCGGCGAGCGCACCGCCGCCCGCGCCGCCGAGGTCGGACAGGACTGGACGCCGCTGGGCTGCCCGGTCGACTTCCACTCGCTCGGCGGGCAGGGTGCCGGCATCCCGATCCGGGCCACCGTCACCAGCTTCGGCCCGCTGCTGCTGTCCAAGGTGCTGGACCTGAACGAGACCCAGGAGTCCTCGCTCAGCCTGGTGTTCCACTACGCCGACCGCAACGGCCTGGAGCTCTACGACCTCAAGGACCTCACCGCCGTCATCGGCCACCTCACCTCGCCCGAGGGCAAGGAGGAGCTGCGCACCATCGGCGGCCTCTCCGCCGCCACCGCCGGGGTGATCCTGCGGGCGCTGACCGTGCTGGAGAACGAGGGCGCCGGGGCGTTCTTCGGCGAGCCCGAGTTCGACACCGCCGAGCTGCTGCGCACCACCGCGGACGGCAGGGGCGTCGTCTCGGTGCTGGAACTGCCCGCCGTGCAGGACCGGCCGCGGCTGTTCTCCACCTTCCTGATGTGGCTGCTCGCCGACCTCTACCAGGAGCTGCCCGAGGTCGGCGACCTCGACCGGCCCAAGCTGGTGTTCTTCTTCGACGAGGCGCACCTGCTGTTCAAGGGCGCCTCCAAGGCCTTCCTGGAGGCGATCACCCAGACCGTGCGGCTGATCCGCTCCAAGGGCGTGGGCATCTTCTTCGTGACCCAGACGCCGCGGGACGTCCCCGCCGAGGTGCTCGCCCAGCTGGGCAACCGGGTGCAGCACGCGCTGCGCGCCTTCACCCCGGACGACGCCAAGGCGCTCAAGGCCACCGTCTCCACCTTCCCCCGGTCCACCTACGACCTCGCGACGGTGCTCACCTCGCTGGGCACCGGCGAGGCCGTGGTGACCGTGCTCTCCGAGAAGGGCGCGCCGACGCCGGTCGCGGCGACCAGGCTGCGGGCGCCCCGCTCGCTGATGGGGCCGATCGAGCCGGGGGCGCTCCAGGCGGCCGTGGACGCCTCGCCGTTGACGGCGCGCTACCGGGACGCGATCGACCGGGAGTCCGCGTACGAGAAGCTGGCGGCCCGGGCGCCCCGGCCGGACGCGGCACCGGTCGGGCCGGCGGAGCCCGAACCCGCGCCCGCGCCCGCTCCGCGGCGGGAGGAACCCCAGGGGGCGGGCGGGCTGCTGGGCTCGCTGCTCAACAACCCGACGGTGAAGTCCTTCGCGCGCTCGGCCGGGAAGCAGCTCGGGCAGGAGATCTCGCGCAGCCTGTTCGGGACGTCCAAGCGGCGGCGCTGAGTTCGGGCGCCGGGCGCCGGGCGCCGCTACCCGGCGAGGGCCGCGCCGATCCGGTCCAGCGAGGACAGCCGCATCAGGCCGTAGTGGTAGAACTCGACCTCGGGGACGCCGAGTCGGCGCAGTTCGGCGAGCTTGGCGGCGAGGTTCTCCGGGCCGTCGCAGTCCGAGGCCATCGGGCGCAGGATCACCGCCATCCGCTCCGGGCGGACGCCGTGCAGGGCGAACGCGGCGACCTTCTCCCGGACTTCGCGCGCGGTCGCGGCGTAGCCGAGGGTCTCGATCTGGTCGGTGGCCCGGGCGAGGGCGGGCAGGTCGATGCCGGACAGCCAGCCCTTGCCGGGGCCGCCGCCGTCCATGAAGCTCAGCCGCATGCCGTGGCGGCGGGCCTGCTCGGTGAGGTCGGCGGCGAGCGCGGTGACGGTGGCGGCGGAGGCGTCCACGTACGCGGCGAAGGCGCCGTCGGCGAGGGTGCTGAGGTCGGCGGGCGCGGCGGCGGCGTGCCGGTCGGCCAGCCGGCGCCGCAGTTCGGCCCGGACGGCCTCGGCGACCCGGTCGGCCGGGACGCCTGTGCGGGTGGCGGCGGCGCGGCAGTGCGGGCAGAAGCAGACGCCGAGCAGGGCCTCGGCGGTCGGGCCCAGCTCCTCGAAGTAGCGCTCGTGGTGGTAGCCGTGGCGCAGGCCGTGGAAGTGCAGGGACTCGGCGCGGATCGCGTCCACGCCGTAGCGGGCGAGCTCCGCCACCAGGGTCAGCGCGTACTCGCGGACCTCGGGGTGGGCCGGGCAGAGCTCGGTGAGGTGGCGGTCGCCGAAGGCGTTGGCCGGGGCGCAGTCGGGGTGGGCGAAGCCGAGCCGGTCGTTGTGGCAGAAGACCGTCCAGGCGTGCAGTTTCAGGCCGCGGCGGCCCGCCTCGGCGGCGGCCTCGGCGAAGGGGTCGCGGTCGCCGATCGCGGTGGACGGCACGGGCGCCAGCCGGCGGCCCTGCCAGCGGGCCGGGTCGGGGCGGAAGTAGGCGGCGCCCGGCTCCAGGTAGCGGATCACCCGGCGGGGGTTGTGCGGGAAGACGTCACGGGCCTCGTGGTAGACGGAGGCCAGGGTGACGCCGCCGACGCCGGCCCGGTCGGTGAGGTTGCCGAAGAAGGTGTCGGCGCCCTCGTCGAGCAGGTCGGTGGCGAAGGCGAGGACGGACGACTCCACGGTGCGGCTCCGGAGCTGGGGGCAGGTGCGCCGTTCACGCTAGCCGCAGGGGTGGCAATGGTCTATACCTGGCGGGGCCGATCGGCCGAGGGCGCCCGCTCGGCCGGACGGGCTGGACGGGCCGGACGGGCTGGACCCTAGAGGCCCAGGTCGTCGAGCTCCTTGAGCAGGGCGGCGTTGGGGCTGCCCGGGGCGGGGGTGGCGGCCGGGGCGGGGGCCGCGGGCACCGGCTTCGACCGGGCCCGGTCGCGGAGCAGGACGGCGGCGGCCAGTCCGCCGATCAGCCCGCCGAGGTGGCCCAGCCAGCTGACGCCGGGGAAGACCGGCAGCACGCCGATCAGGATCGTCCAGTAGACCGCGGCGACGCCGAGGCCGACGACCGCGTCCAGCACGTTGCGGTCCAGGACGCCGCGCAGCACCACGTAGCCGAGGTAGCCGTAGACCATGCCGCTCGCCCCGGCCGTCACGTGGTTCGGGCTCTCCAGCAGCCAGACCAGCAGCCCGCCGGAGACCGTGATCACCAGGCTCGCCAGCAGGAACTTCCGCATGCCCCGGTAGGCCGCCAGGAAGCCGAGCACGAACAGCGGCCAGGAGTTGGAGACGATGTGGTCCCAGCTGAAGTGCAGGAAGGGCATGGTGAACATCTCGGGCAGGTCGTCCACCCGCTCCGAGCGCAGCCCGTACTCCCTGGACAGGTCGTAGTCGTCCAGCCAGTTCACCACCTGGACCGCCCAGATGACGGCCTGGATCCCGAGCATGGTCAACAGCGCGCGGCGGGAATCCGAGAGCAACTGGGCGAGTTTCGAGGCCATGAGGTCGACTGTAGGGGCCGCCGGATCGGTCGTGCACCCCATTACAGTGACCGATGTCATCCCGACCGTGAGAGGTGCACCCAATGAGTGTTCGCCCGCCGCTGCCGTACGAGTTCCTGCCGCAGGTGCCGTCCTTCCCGCTGAGCAGCGAGGACTTCACCGAAGGCGCCACGCTGGACCGGGAGTTCATCCATGCGGGCGGCAACCTCTCGCCGCAGCTGGCCTGGTCGGACCTGCCGGAGGGCACCCGGAGCATCGCCGTCACCTGCTACGACCCGGACGCCCCGACCGGCTCCGGCTGGTGGCACTGGCTCGCCCTGAACCTGCCCGCCGACACCGTCGAACTGCCGCGCGGCGCCGGTTCCTCGGACGACGCCCTGCCCGGCGCGGACTCCTTCCACGGCCGCAACGACTTCCCCTCCCACCAGTACGACGGCGCCGCCCCGCCGCCCGGAGCCCCGCACCGGTACGTGTTCGCGGTGCACGCGCTGGACGTCGAGAAGCTCGACGTCGGCGCCGACACCCCGCCGGCCCAGGTGGGCTTCCACCTCACCTTCCACACCCTGGGCCGGGCGCTGCTGACCGGCGAGTACGGGGTCTGAGCGGCGTGGTGCCCGGACGTCCGGTCGAGGTCTGGCGGCTGCCCGAGGAGGAGCGGCGGGCCGGCCGCCGGGCCGTGACCTGGACGGTCGGGCCGGACGGGGACCTGGCCGTCCTGCTGGTGCCGGAGGAGTACGCGGCGCCGGCCGGGTCGTGGCCGGCCGTCCGGCTGCCCTACGACGGCGAGGTGCTGGTGGCACCCGGGACGGCCGGTGAGCGGCGGGTGCCGCTCACCGGCGTCGCGGTGCCGCCGGACCACCTGGCGCTGCTGCCGGGCGGGCGGGTGCTGCTGGCGGCCGCCCGGGCGGACCGGGACGGCGAGGAGTGGCTGCCGAACGGCTCCGTGTACGGCCCCGACGGGACGCCGGGGGCGGAACTCGTCCTCGGTGACGACACGGGTGTGCTGGTGACCGACCGGGACGGCCGGATCTGGATGGCCTACGGCGACGAGGGCATCTACGGCGACCACCCGGCGGCCACCGCGGGACTGCTGGCCGCCGACGCCCGGGGGTGGGTGGTGTGGAGTCCGACCGGCCTGCCGGCCGACCCGCTGGAGGGCCTGGCCGGTGCGACCGAGGGCCGGTGCGCCTGGCTGGCCTGGTACCCGAGCTCCTCGGGCAGCCACCTCACCCGGGTCGACCCGGCCGACGGGTCGTCGGGCACGGTGCCCTGCCCCGCCCGGCAGCCGGTCGGCTTCGCGGTCCGGGGGCGCGAGGGCGTCTTCCTCACCGGGGGCGGCGAGTTGACCTGGCAGCTGCTGGTCGGGAAGGCCTGGAAGCAGACTGCGCGGCGCAAGCCGGACCTGCCCGGCGAACTCGACCGGCAGCGGGCGTACGGGCGGGACGGCGTGCTGTGGTTCCGCCGCGGTGACGGCTGGTACCGGGTGTCCGTTTAGGTGCTGTCGGGCCTGGGCCCGTCGTTCGCGGCATTCGCGGCCCGCGCCGCGACCGTGCGCAGGTGCTCGCGCAGCTCCGGGGGTTCGTGCACCTCGAAGTCGCAGTCCAGCATGAGCAGTCCGGCCGCCATCCACTTCAGCGAGTCCGCGCGGGCGCGCAGCCGGCAGCTGTAGTCGTCGATCGGCTCGATCTCGTAGTCGCCCGTCCAGGGCATCCAGCCGTCGACCTCGGCGGCGGGGCGGTGCACGGTGGCCACCATGGAGCGGGTCGGCGAGCGGCGCAGCCGGTTGGCCACGAAGACGGCGGCGTCCTCGGCGGGGAGCGGGCGCGGGGTGAAGCGGGCGCCGGTGGCGAAGGGGTCGGCGATCCGGTCGACCCGGAAGAGCCGCCAGTCGTCCCGGTCCAGGTCGTAGCCGATCAGGTACCAGCGGCGGCCGGTGGAGACCAGGCGTTCGGGTTCGACGTTGCGCCGGGTCTCGGCGCCGTCGCGGGCCCGGTAGCCGAAGCGCAGCCGCTCGTGGTTGGTGACGGCGCCGGCCAGCAGGGTCAGCGCCTCCGGGTCGACGGTCGGGCCGTCCCCGGTGAGCAGCGGCACGGTGGCGGAGTTGAGGGTGCCCACCCGGTGCCGCAGCCGGGCCGGCAGCACCTGGAGCAGCTTGCCGAGGGCCCGTACCGAGGCCTCCTCGATGCCGACCACGGCGTGCCCGGCGGCCGCCCGCAGGCCCACCGCGATGGCCACCGCCTCCTCGTCGTCCAGCAGCAGCGGCGGCATCGCGGTGCCCGCGACCAGCCGGTAGCCGCCGACCGCGCCCATGCTGGCCTGCACCGGGTAGCCGAGCTCGCGCAGCCGGTCGATGTCGCGGCGGATCGTGCGGGGGCTGACGCCGAGCCGCTCGGCGAGTTCGCTGCCGGGCCATTCGCGCGGGGTCTGCAGCAGGGAGAGCAGGTTGAGCAGGCGGGCCGGGGTGTCGGTCATGCCGTCCAGCATGCCGGAGGAAGTGGGACAGCTCCTGACCTACATGGCCGTTACCGTCCTCGATGTGGAGAAGCGGACGAGCGAGGAGAACGGCATGAGTACGGCGGGAGCCGACCGGCGGAGGTGGATCGCGCTGGCGATCGTGATGGTCGCCTCCTTCATGGACCTGGTGGACGTGACCATCGTCAACATCGCCATCCCCAGCATCCAGCAGGACACCGGTGCCTCGTTCAGCGCCATCCAGTGGGTCACCGGCGGCTACGCGCTGGCCTTCGCCATCGGGCTGATCACCGGCGGACGGCTCGGCGACATCCACGGCCGCAAGCGGCTGTTCCTGATCGGGATCACCGGCTTCACGCTGGCCTCCGCGCTGTGCGGTCTGGCCGGCGGCCCGGAGATGCTGGTCGCGATGCGGATCCTCCAGGGCGGGACGGCCGCCCTCATGGTGCCGCAGGTGCTGTCGATCATCCACGCGACCTTCCCGGCGGAGGAGCGCGGCAAGGTCTTCGGGATGTTCGGCGCGGTGGTCGGCCTGGGCGCGGTGTCCGGTCCCATGATCGGTGCGCTGCTCACCGAGTGGAACCTGCTCGGCCTCGAATGGCGGCCGATCTTCCTGATCAACCTGCCGGTCGGCATCGCCGGGCTGCTCCTCGGCCGCCGCTTCATCGACGAGTCCAAGGCCGAGCACGCGCTCAAGCTCGACCTGGTCGGCGTCGCGCTGGCCAGCCTCGGCCTGCTGATGCTGATCTACCCGCTGACCCACGGCCGGGAGGCCGGCTGGCCGCTCTGGGGCTACCTGTCGATGGCCGGCAGCCTGCCGGTGTTCCTGCTGTTCGTGGCGTACGAGAAGGTCAAGACCCGGCGGGACGGCTCGCCGCTGGTCGAGCTGTCGCTGTTCCGGGTGAAGAGCTTCGCGGCCGGGATCTGCGTGCAGCTGGCCTTCGGCGTCGCGCTGGGCATCTTCTTCCTGGTCTGGACCCTCTACATGCAGGTCGGCCTCGGCTGGAGCCCGCTCAAGGCCGGTGCCACCGGCATCCCCTTCTCGATCGCCGTCTCCACGGCGGCCGGGCTGTCGGTGCAGAAGCTGGTGCCGCGCTTCGGGCGCAAGGTGCTGCAGGCGGGCGCGCTGGTGATGGCGGCGGGCGTGCTCACCTACATCTGGGAGGCCGACCGGTACGGGACGGCCATCTCGGCCTGGCAGATGGCGCTGCCGCTGGTCGTGATGGGCCTCGGGATGGGGCTGATCGTCGCGCCGATCACCGACGCGGTGCTGTCCGAGGTGCCGCGCCGGCACGCCGGCTCGGCCTCCGGCCTGATCAACACCGTGCAGCAGGTCGGCAACGCGCTCGGGCTCGGCCTGGTGTCGGTCGCCTTCTTCGGCGCGATGGACGACGTGGTCGCGCCCGACGCGCTGGGGACGGCCTTCGGCGGGGCGTTCGTGCACGCGATGTGGTGGGTCACGGGGGTGCTGGTGGCGGTGTTCCTGCTGATGTTCGCGCTGCCGCGCAAGCGGGCGGTGGCGCCGGTCGAGGCCGGCGGTTCGGAGGAGACCGTGGTGGAGCGGCCGGTCCTGGTCTGAGCCCCGCTCCTTCCGGCCCGGGGCCCCGGTCGCACTGCGCGACCGGGGCCCTCACCGCACACTGGGAGGGTCATGGACCGTACGGCGGTGGACTCCTCGGTGCTGCGCTCGGTCGGGTACGACCCCCGGGCGCGGGTGCTGGAGCTGGAGTTCACCGGCGGGCGGGTCTACCGGTACGCGGGCGTGCCGCCCCGGGTGTACCGGGAGCTGCTCGCGGCGGAGAGCCACGGGCGGTACTTCGTACGGTCGGTGCGCGGGCGCTACGCCTACGCGGCGGTGCCGGCCGGCCGGTAGGTTCAACGGGCCCCGGTGACGGCCGCGGTGACGGACCGGCTGGTGGTGCGGGGCTTCGCGGCGGCCTTGGCCTCCTTCGCGGCGCGCTTCGTCTCCTGCTTGAACTCCCGCACCAGGATGAGGGATTCGGGCCCGGTGATGTCGGCGACCGAGCGGTGCGCGCCCTCCTCGCCGTACGCGCCGGCCGCCTCGCGCCAGCCCTCCGGCCGTACCCCGTACTGCTTGCCGAGCAGGGCCAGGAAGATCTGCGACTTCTGCTTGCCGAAGCCGGGCAGCGCGTTGAGCCGGCTGAGCAGCTCCTTTCCGGTGCGGGCGTCCTTCCACAGCGCGGCGGCGTCGCCGTCGTACTGCGCGACCAGGAACTGGCACAACTGCTGGACCCGTTTGGCCATCGCGGCCGGGTAGCGGTGGACGGCCGGTTTGGCCGACAGCAGGGCGACGAACTCCTCGGGGCCGTAGGTGGCGATCTCGTGGGCGTCGAGATCGTCCCCGCCGAGTCGTCGGGCGATGGTCAGCGGGCCGGTGAACGCCCATTCCATCGGGACCTGTTGGTCCAGCAGCATGCCGACGAGCGCGGCGAGCGCGCTCCGTCCGAGCAGTTCGTCGGCCTCGGGCTGCTGGGCGAGCCGGACGGTGACGTTCATGAGGTGGGGCCTCCTCGGAGTTGACGTCGGTCGGCGCCCAGTCTGGATGACGCGGCGTGGGCGGACACCGTCAACACGCCCGTAGCTGGGGAAGTCTTGGTGTTCAAACCCTTGTCAGGCCTGCTTTGTTCGTTGGCGGAGCGGTTGTCGGGGGCTGCTCGCGGGTGCGACGGAAAAATATTTGTCCGTGGCTGTCACATCGGTCGCGCGGGCCGGGTCAGTGCTGTGTCCGACCGGATCCGAGCACATCGGATCGACCACCCACCGAACGGGGAGCACTCCAATGTCCGTCGCCCACACCGTCGTCACCGTCCTCGGCGCCCTCATGGTCGGCTTCTCGGCGTACTCCGTCTTCGCCGGGGCCGAGTACGTCGTGGGGCCGCTCGCCGAGTACGGCGTCCCGCGCGCCTGGTGGACCTGGCTCGGCGTGGCCAAGGCCGCCGGCGCCCTCGGCCTGCTGGCCGGCCTCGCCGTCCCGGCCGTCGGCTACGCGGCCGCCGTCGGCATCGTCCTCTACTTCCTCGGCGCCGTGGTCACCGTCGCCCGCGCCCGCGCCTACGCCCACATCCCCTTCCCGCTGATCTACCTGGCCCCGGCCGCCGCCTCCCTCGCCCTCGGCCTCGCCGCCTGACCCACCCCCCCGCCCCCTGGGCCGGCCCACCGCCCGGCGGCCGGTCCCGGGGACGGGGGCATTGTTCCAGGGGCGGGGCATCTCGTATGACTGTTTCGGTTGTGGCGGTGCCGGGAGGTGACGGTGGGTCATTCTTGATCCCCAACGACGTGTCGAGAAAGGCCCGCCGCCGTGAGCCAGCCGTTCGAACTGCCGTCCTTCTACGTGCCGCACCCGGCGCGCCTCAATCCCCATCTGGAAGAGGCACGGGCCCATTCCTCGGTCTGGGCCCGGGAGATGGGGATGCTGGAGGGGTCGGGGATCTGGGACCAGGCGGACCTGGACGCCCACGACTACGGGTTGCTCTGCGCGTACACCCACCCTGACGCCTCCGCCGAGGCGCTGTCGCTGGTGACCGACTGGTACGTGTGGGTGTTCTTCTTCGACGACCACTTCCTCGACATGTACAAGCGCACCAACGACCGCCGGGCCGGCAAGGCGCACCTCGACCGGCTGCCGCTGTTCATGCCCGCCGATCCGGCCGCGCCGGTGCCCGAGCCGGAGAACCCGGTCGAGGCCGGGCTGGCCGACCTGTGGCGGCGCACCGTGCCGGTGATGGGCGAGGACTGGCGGGTCCGGTTCGCGGAGAGCACCCGCAACCTGCTGAACGAGTCGCTGTGGGAGCTCGCCAACATCGACGCGGGCCGGATCGCCAATCCCGTCGAGTACATCGAGATGCGCCGCAAGGTCGGCGGCGCGCCGTGGTCCGCGCAGCTGGTGGAGTACGCGGCCGGGGCCGAGGTGCCCGCGGAGGTGTCGGGCTCGCGGGCGCTGCGGGTGCTGATGGACGCCTTCTCCGACGCCGTGCACCTGCGCAACGACATCTTCTCCTACCAGCGCGAGGTCGAGGACGAGGGTGAACTGAGCAACGGGATCCTGGTGTTGGAGCGCTTCCTGGAGTGCTCGACCCAGGACGCCGCCGAGGCGGTGAACGACCTGCTCACCTCACGGCTGCAGCAGTTCGAGAACACCGTGTTCACCGAACTGCCGGTGCTGTTCGAGGAGGCCGGGCTGGACCCGGCGGGCCGGGCCCGGGTGCTGGCGTACGTCAAGGGGCTGCAGGACTGGCAGTCCGGCGGGCACGAGTGGCACATGCGGTCGAGCCGGTACATGAACGGCGGTGGTGCCGGGGCGACTTCGGCCGGTGGGGTGGGTTCGGCCGGCGGGGTGCCGCCGGGCAGCGGGGGCGGGCTGCCGGGGCTGCCGGGGTTGCCGGGGCTTCCCGGGGCCGGCAACTGGTGGGACCAGTACGCGATCGGCGGGATCGGGACCTCGGCCCTGGACATCCTGCGGAAGGGGGCGGTCGGCGGCGCACCGGCGGGCGGTGGGTTGCCGTCCGGCACCGGGCCGACGGCGGCACCGGCCGTGCGGCGGGCGCGGTCGCACGCGCACCGGCCGTACCGGGCCGTCGGGCCGTCCCGACTGCCGGAGTTCGAGCTGCCGTTCGGCCTCACCCTGAGCCCGCACCTGGACGGTGCGCGGGAGCGGGTGATCGAGTGGGCCGAGCGGGTCGGGCTGCTGGACGCGGCCGTCCCCGGCGTCCCCGGCTCGGGCATCTGGGACGCCGCGTCGATGCGCGACTACGACCTCGCGCTGTGCGCGGCCGGCCTCCAGCCGGACGCCACCGTCGACGAACTCGACGTCGCCTCGGCCTGGTTGGCCTGGGGCACCTGGGCCGACGACTACTACCCGGTGGTCTACGGCCGCACCCGCGACCTGGCCGGGGCGAAGGCCGCCACCGCCCGGCTGCCGCTGTTCATGCCGGTGGACGGCACCCCCGCGCCCGAGCCCGCCAACGTGCTGGAGCGCTCCCTCGCCGACATCTGGGAGCGCACCGCCGCCCCGATGACCGTCGAGGCCCGGGGCCGGCTGCGGGATTCCGTCGAGGTGATGACGGCGAGCTGGATCTGGGAGCTCGCCAACCAGATCCAGAACCGGATCCCGGACCCGGTGGACTACCTGGAGATGCGCCGCACCACCTTCGGCTCCGAGCTCACCACCCTGCTCGCCCGGCTCGGCCACGGCCGGACCGTGCCGGAGGAGGTCTACCGGCACGGCTCGATGCGGGCGCTGGAGAACTCCGCGATGGACTACGGCGCCATGGTCAACGACCTGTTCTCGTACCAGAAGGAGATCGAGTACGAGGGCGAGCTGCACAACATCGTGCTGGTGGTGCAGAACTTCTTCGACTGCGACTACCCCTCGGCGGTCCGGATCGTCGACGACCTGATGCACTCGCGGCTGGAGCAGTTCCAGCACGTCGCGCAGAAGGAACTCCCGGTGATGTACGAGGACTTCGGGCTGTCGGCGAAGGCCCGGGGGCTGCTCGACGGGTACGTGCGGGAGCTGGAGAACTGGCTGGCCGGCGTGCTGAACTGGCACCGGGAGTGCCGCCGGTACCGGACCGAGGACCTGGAGCGGCACTTCGGCGCGGAGCGGGACCTCGCGGGCGCGGTCCGGGACCGGGCGGGGACTGCCCCGGCGGGCGCGAACCCGGCGGGCGCTCCGGCGGCCTCGACCCCGGCAGCCGCGCCGGCGCCTCGGCCCGGCGTGGGTGCGGCCGCGGGGCCGCTCGGCCCGACCGGTCTGGGCACTGCCTCGCTGCGCCCCCCGTTCGGCGCGGCGGCCCCGGCGAACTGACCTGACCCTCCCGGACGGAGCCCTCCTGGACGGAGCCCTCCCGGACGGAGCCCTCCCGGACGGAGCCCTCCCGGACGGAGCCCTCCTGGACGGAGGCGCACCTGGACGGAGGCGCACCCGCGCGGCCAGCCCGCGCGGGTGCGCCGCGTCGTGGCTAGGCTGGCGAGTCGGGGGCCGTGCGCGCCTTCCGGCGCGCGCCCGCACCGTCGTACACGAGGGCTGAGAGATGGCAGTGCTACCTGAGGGCACACCCTGCTGGGCCGACGCGATGTTCACCGACCTGGAGGGCGCCAAGGCCTTCTACGGGGACGTCCTCGGCTGGACCTTCGGCGAGAGCTCGTCGGAGTACGGCAACTACACCCAGGCCTATTCGGACGGCAAGGCGGTGGCCGCGATCGTGCCGCCGATGCCCGGCCAACAGGCGCAGTCCGCCTGGTGCCTGTACCTCGCCTCGCCGGACGCCGCCGCCACCGCCGAGCGGATCCGCACCAACGGCGGCGAGGTGGTGATGGGGCCGATGCAGGTCGGCGACTTCGGCACCATGGTGATCGCCAAGGACCCGGGCGGGGTCGTGTTCGGGGTCTGGCAGGGCGGCACCCACGAGGGCTTCGAGATGCAGGACGCGCCCGGCGCGTACGCCTGGGCCGAGCTCGTCACCCGCGAGCCCGGGAAGGCTGACGCCTTCTTCCCGGCCGTCTTCCCGTACGGCGTGCGGAAGATGGACTCCGAGCAGTTCGACTACCGGATGTTCCTGGTCGGCGGCCGGCCGGTGCTGGGCCGGATGGGCGCGGAGGGCGACTTCCTGCCGCCCGAGGCGCCCTCGTACGTGAGCGTCTACTTCGCCGTGGACGACACCGACGCTGCGATCGGACGGCTGACGGCGCGCGGCGGCAAGGTGTACTTCGGCCCGATGGACAGCCCGTTCGGGCGGTTCGCGGCGGTCGGCGACCAGCAGGGTGCGGCCTTCGGGCTGATCGACCTGGGCCGCACGGTGGGGGACCAACCGCCGACGGTGGACGTCTGATGGGCGAGCGCGAGGACCTCGTCGAGACCCTGGACAAGCACCGCGGCCTGCTGCGACGCACCGTCCGGGACCTCACCGACGAGGAGGCGGCTCGGCGCACCACCGCCAGTGAGCTGTGCCTGGGCGGCCTGATCAAGCACGTGGCGGCGGTGGAGGCGCGCTGGGCGCGGTTCATCACCGGGGGAGCGGAGGCGATGCGCGGCGGGGACGGCGGCTCCGGTGGGCACGGCGGCTCCGGTGCCGGCGGCGTCGACGAGTGGGCGGCGCAGTTCCGGATGGCCGAGGGCGAGACCCTGGCCGGGCTGCTCGCCGGGTACGAGGCGGTGGCGCGCGGCACGGACGAGCTGGTCCGGAGCCTGCCCGACCTCGACCACGGCCACCCGCTGCCGTCGGCGCCCTGGTTCGAGCCGGGGGCGAGCTGGTCGGCCCGACGGGTGCTGCTGCACCTGATCGCGGAGACCGCGCAGCACGCCGGGCACGCGGACATCATCCGGGAGGCGCTGGACGGGGCGAAGTCGATGGGCTGAGCGGGTGACCCCCACACCTCGGCTCACACCTCGGCTCACACCTCGGCTCACACCTCGACGCCGAGCAGCTCGCGCAGCGCCCGGCCGCCGTCCGGGGTGACCCGCAGGGCCCGGCCGGAGCCGATCCGCTCGACCCAGGCGCGGTCCAGCGCGGTGCGGCAGAGCGCCGCGCCGAGCGCGCCGCCCAGGTGGCTGCGGCGCTCCGTCCAGTCCAGGCAGCTGCGCACCACCGGGCGCCCGCCCGGGCGGCCGGCCCGGGCCGGCAGGTCGATCCGCTGGGCGGCCAGCCAGGCGTGGCCGCGCTCGGTGACGGCGAGCCCGGCGCGGTCGCTGACCAGGCCGCGGTCGATCAGGGCCTCGGCGACGGCCACGCCGAGGCGCCCGGCCAGGTGGTCGTAGCAGGTGCGGGCGCGGGCCTCGGCGCTCTGCCGGGTGGCCTCGCGCAGGGTGCGGGGCGCCGGTCCGGCCCGGCGGGCGGGCTCGCCGGGACTTCCGTCGGCCGTACCCCCGGCGGGCTCCGGGCCGGTCTCGGCGAAGACGGTGAGGTCCTCGATCAGGGTCGCGACGGCGGGCGAGGCCAACCGGACGTACCGGTGCCGCCCCTGGCGTTCCTCGCTCAGCAGGCCGCCCGCGATCAGCCGGGACAGGTGCTCGCTGGCCGTGGACGGCGCGACCCCGGCCGCCCGGGCCAGCTCGCCCGCCGTCCAGGCGCGGCCGTCCAGCAGGGTGGAGCAGAAGGCGGCGCGGGTGGGGTCGGCGAGCAGCGCGGCGAGGGCGGCGAGCGGGGAGCCGCGGTGGTCCACCGGCGTGCGTTCGTGGTCGGGCATGCCTCCATGGTCGGCCCGGCACGGTTCGGCCGGGGCCGAAACGACTCGGGGCCACGATGACGGCATGAACGAAGTGATCTTCGCCCGCTACGAGGACGTGACCGCGGCCCTGGCCGACCCGGCGCTGGTCCCGCCGCCCGCGACGCCCGGCCGGTACGGCACGGTGGCCTGGCTGCGGTCCACCGTCGCCCGGTTCAGCGCGGGCGAGCCGCACGCCCGCCGCCGGGCGCTCGTCCTCGCCGACCTGGCCCGGCTGGACCCGGGCCGGCTGCGGATCCTGGCCGCGGGCGGCTACGAACCGGACGTACGGCTGCGGGTGGTGCGGGTGCTGGCGACGGCGCTGGGGCTGGCCGGGCCGGAGGCCGTCGCGCGGGACGTGAAGGCGGTCGCCCGGGCGTACTTCGACCCGGCGCCGGACGGTTCGGCGCCATCCGGCTCGGTGGCGGAGGCGGACGCGGCGGTGGCCCGGCTGCTGCCCGCGATGGGCGACGCCGACGCGGAGACGGCGGCGAACCGGATCGGCCTGCTGGTGCAGGCCTGCGAGGCCACCGCGGTCCTGGTCGAGCACGCCCGGCGCGGCGGCGGGGTACCGGACCTGGCGGCGGTGCTGCGGGAGGACCCGCCGGTCCGGGCGATGCGCCGGTTCGCCGCCCGGGCGACCGTGGTCGGCGGGGTCGCCGTGCCGGCCGGCGCGCGGGTGCTGCTCGACCTGGACGCCGCCCGGGAGCCCGGGCGGGAACCGCTGGCCTTCGGCGCCGAGCCACGGCTCTGCCCGGGCCGCGCGCACGCCCTGGTGATCGCCGAGGGCATCCTGTTCGGCGCCTCCGACCCGGCGGACGGCTCGGGCCCGCCGGCCGGGGAGCAGCCCGGCCCGGCCGAACCGGCCGAGCTGATCCCGGCGGCGGTCCGGCACGTGCTCGCCCTGGCGGACACCTGGACGGCCTGGGAAGGCCGACCGGTGGTCAACGCCGACGGCCGGACGTACACCCCGCACAAGGTGGTGCGCCGGGTCGCCGACCACCTGCTCGACCACCTGGCCGAGGTGGAGGCCCGGCTGGCCGGCGAACCGACCGCGCCCGACCATTGGCACGCCTCCCTGGTCACCACCCCGGCCGACCTGGCGCCGTTCACCGCCGCCGACCTGGACGAGGCCCGCAGCCGGCTCACCCGGCTCGGCGCGATCTGGGCCCACCGGGTCGCCGCGCTGCCGGAGCGGCAGCTCGACGACTCGCCGGGGACGGGCTGGAGCATCCGGCAGATCGTCCGTCACCTCGCCGAGGCCGCCGCCTACTACGCGGACTCGCTGGGCCCCGTCGGCCCCGTCGGCCCCGTCGGCCCCGTCGTCCCGGTCGGAGCCGCTCCGGCCGCACCCGCCACCACGACCGAGGAGCAGACCCGATGACCACCCCCGACCCGATGACCACCCCTGCCCCGATGACCACCCCCGCCCCGCCGACCGCCTTCGCGGCCCTGCACCACCGCCCCGGCCGCCCGCTGCTGCTCCCGAACGCCTGGGACCACGCCTCCGCCGCCGCCCTGGCCGCCGCCGGCCACCCCGCGATCGGCACCACCAGCCTGGGAGTGGCGGCCGCCGCCGGACTGCCCGACGGCGCGGCCGCCACCCGCGCGGAGACCGTCCGGCTGGCCCGTCGGCTGGGCCGCGACGACTACCTGCTGAGCGTCGACGCGGAGTCCGGATTCAGTGACGACCCGGCCGAAGTGGCCGCGCTGGCCGTGGAGTTGGCGGGCTTCGGGGCGGTCGGCATCAACCTGGAGGACGGCCGGCCGGACGGCACCCTGGCGCCGGTCGAGCTCCACGCGGCCAAGGTCGCCGCGGTGAAGGCCGCCGTGCCGGAGCTGTTCGTGAACGCCCGCACCGACACCTACTGGTGCGGGCACGACGAGCCGGAGCCGGAGACCGTACGACGGTTGGACGCGTACCGACGGGCGGGCGCGGACGGCGTGTTCGTGCCCGGGCTGAGCGAGCCGGCGGCGATCGCCGAGCTGGTCGGAGGGCTGTCCGTCCCGCTCAACGTCCTCTGGACGCCGACCGGTCCGAGCCTCGCCGAGCTGGCCGGGCTCGGGGTGGCCCGGGTCAGCACGGGCGGGCTGCTGTACCGCGCGGCGCTGGCGGCGGCGGTGGCGACGGCCGCCGCGGTGGCCTCGGGCGGGCCGGTCGGTCCGCTGCCCGGCTACGCCGAGGTCCAGGCGCTGAGCGGGAGTTGACGACCTGCCGACGGGGTGCGGCGGTCCGGGCTCAGGCCCTGGACCGCCGCGCCTCGACGCCGTCCAGGAGAATGTTGAGGCCGCGCAGGAAGCTGCTGTCCCGGCCCGCGTCGATCTCGTCCGGTACCTGGGTGGTGTACAGCCGGTGCAGTCGCGGGTGCGAGCGGGTGGCCTCGACGACGGCGGGCAGCAGCCGGTCCATGAACTCCTGCTCGCCCTGTCCGCTCCTGGTCAGCGCGCTCAGCCAGGCGGCCTCCACGGTGGCGGTGCCGATGGTGTAGCCCATGACGACGCCCATCACGTCGTTGGCCTCGCCGAGTTCGAAGCCGGCCGTCTCCATCAGGCCCAGCAGCGCCTCGGAGAGCCGCATCCAGTTGGGGCCGAGGTAGACCATCCCGACGTCGCCGATCATCGAGACCATCCACGGGTGGCGGACCACGGCCGCGCGCAGGCCCTCGGTGCACTCGACGATGGCGGCGCGCCAGACCGCCGGGTCCTCGGCGCCGGTGGCCCGGGGCAGCGGGAGTTCGCCGAAGACCTGGTCGACGACCAGGGCGAGCAGTTCCTCCTTGTTGGCGACGTGGGTGTAGAGGGAGGTCGCGCCGGCGTTGAGCCGGGCGCCGAGCTTGCGCATGCTCAGCGCCTCGATGCCGTCGGAGTCCAGCAGGGCGAAGGCCTCGGCGACGATCTGCTCGCGGCTGAGGGCCGGCTGGGTGCGCCGCTTCTGCGGGCGGTTCCACGGCGAGGCGAGGCCGGGCTGCGCTTCGGTCCGGTGCTCCGGCGCGGTGTCCTCCGACTTGGCCGTCATCAGGCCCTCCATTCCACGTGCCCCCTGGTCGGGTGCGGTCCGTCCAGCATAGGCCCCGGCGCCGAACACCGTACGGTCCTGCGAACACTGTGCGGCGGGCGCACACCGTACGGCCTTGTGCACAGTGTTCGGCCTCCGTACAGTGTTCGGCGTAGCGCACACCGTTCGGTCGGGGACGGCGGACGGTGTGCGCCACGGGGACTTCCGCGCGGCTGCCGCCGACGCGAGGACGTGCGCAGGGCTGCGGCCGACGCGCCGAACCGAAGGGGGAACGCGGTGGATCGTCACCCGCGTCGCTGGCTCATCCTGGTCGTGCTCTGCCTCAGCAGCCTGGTGCTGGTGATCGACAACATGGTGCTCACGGTGTCCATCCCGCCGATCGCGGAGGACCTCGGGGCCGGGGCGCAGGACATCCAGTGGATCATCGATTCGTACATCCTGGTCTTCGCCGGCCTGCTGCTGACCTCGGGCAGCCTGTCCGACCGGTTCGGGCGACGAAAAGTGATGATCATCGGACTGGTGCTGTTCGGCGCCGCCTCCCTGGTCGCCTCCGTCGCCTCCAGCCCCGGTGAACTGATCGCCGGCCGGGTGCTGATGGGCGTCGGCGGGGCCCTCGTGATGCCGAGCACGCTCTCCATCCTGATCACCGTCTTCGACGACGCGGAGCGGCCCAAGGCGATCGCCGCCTGGACCGCGGTGGCCATGGTCGGCCTGGTCGGCGGCCCGGTGCTGGGCGGCGTGCTGATCGCCCACTTCTGGTGGGGCGCGGTGTTCCTGCTCAACGTGCCGGTGGCGGCGGTGGCCGTCGTCGCGGCGATCGTCCTGATGCCCGAGTCCAAGGGCCCCTCGCGCAGGACCGACCTGCCCGGCATGGTGCTCTCGATGGTCGGCATGACCGCGCTGGTCTGGTCGATCATCGTCCTCCCGAAGGACGGCTTCGCCCACGTCAACACCCTCGGCCCGCTGGCCGTCGCGATCGCCGCACTGGTCGGCTTCGGCATCCGCCAGGTCCGCACCGATTCGCCGATGGTCCCGCTCAAGCTGTTCCGCAACCGGGTCTTCACCGGCGCCAGCTTCTCCCTCGTCCTGCTCACCTTCGCCACCGGCGGCCTGATGCTGGTGCTCACCCAGTACCTGCAGTTCGTGCTGGAGTTCTCGCCCACCGACACCGGCCTGGCCTTCATCCCGCTGGCCGTCGCCTCGCTCGCCTTCAACGTGATCGGCGCCGCGATCGGCAAGAAGGTCCCCGCGCGGGTGGTGACCTCGATCGGCATGGTGGTCATCGCGGGCGGCTTCGGCCTGCTGGCCACCCTCTCGGTCGGCGACGGCTTCCCCAAGGTCGCCCTCGCCATGCTGGTCCTCGGCGTCGGCTCCGGCCTCGGCATGCCGGCCGCCGCCAACGCGCTGATGGGGGCCATCCCCGGTGAGCACGCCGGCGTCGGCTCCGCGCTCAACGACACCATCCAGCAGTCCGGAGCCGCCCTGGGCGTGGCCGTCCTCGGCACCGTGCTCTCCAGCACCTACACCGGCGCCATGCCCGCCGACGCCCCCGCCGCGGCCCGGCACGGCATCACCGACGCCCTCGCCCTCTCCGCCGGCAGCGGCGACGGCGCCCTGGCCCGGGTCGCCCGGGAGGCCTTCAACACCGCCACCTCCACCACCTTCACGGTCGGCGGGATCGCGGCCCTGGTCGCGGCGGCGCTCACCCTGGTGCTGATGCGGGGCGGGCCGGCGGGCGGGGCGGGGCCGGCGGCTGCGGAGGGCACCGAGGGGCCGGAGGGCGTTGAGGCTTCGGAAGGTGCCGGGGCCGCGGTGGCCGCCGCCGAGGTGGCGGCCTGACCGTACGCCCTGGGGCCTCAGGCACCCCGAAGGCACCCCGAAGGCCTCGACCGGTTCGCCGGTCGGGGCCTTCGGGCGCTCCGGAACGCGGTGCCCGTGCGGCGCGCGTAGCCTTCGAACATGCCCACCGACTACGCGGAACGCGCGTCCAGGCTGCCCGGGGCGGTGCTGTGGACGAAGGGCCCGAGCGTGGGCGCCGACGGCGGTGGCCTGGTGCTGCCGGACGGCTGCATGGACCTGCTCTGGACCGAGGGCCGGCTGCTGGTCGCCGGACCGGACACCCGGGCGTTCCGGCCCGGCCCCGAGCTGCCCGGCCCGTGGGCCGGCGTCCGCTTCCGGCCCGGCACCGGGCCCCTGCTGCTCGGCGTACCGGCCTCCGAACTACGCGACCGCCGCGTCGGGTTGGCGGACCTGCTGCCCGGCGCCGAGGTGCGCCGACTGACCGGGCGGATCGCCGCCGCCCCCGACCCGGCCGCCGCCCTGGAGGAACTGGCGCTGTACCTGGCCGCCGCGGCCCGGCCCGAGGACCCGCTGGTACGGGCGGTGGCCGGCGCGCTCGCGGCCGGGCGCAGCGTCGCGGCGACCGCCGAGGCGGTCGGGCTCGGCGCCCGGCAACTGCACCGCCGCTCACTGGCCGCTTTCGGCTACGGTCCCAAGACACTGGCCCGGATCCTGCGGCTGCAGCGCGCCCTGCGGCTGGCCCGCGCCGGCGTCCCGCTCGCCGACACGGCGGCCCGGACGGGCTACGCCGACCAGGCTCACCTGTCGCGCGACGTACGGGAGTTGGCGGGCGTCCGGGTGACGGACCTGCTGCCGGGCGGGCCGTAGCCCGGATCCCCGAACGGGCGCGTCGGAGCGGGCGTCGGAGCGGGCCTGGGACGGACCCCGGACGGGCCTCGGAGTGGGCCCTGCCGTCAGCCCTGGAGCGGCGCGAGCAGGTCGACCCCGTTGCCGTCCGGGTCGCGCAGCGAGGCGTAGCGCTGGCCCCAGAAGGCGTCCCAGGGCTTGAGTTCGCCCTGGTACCCGGCCTCGGTCAGCTCCTGGTACACCGCGTCCACGTGCGCCGGGCTCTGGCAGCGGAAGGCCAGGGCGGCCCGGGCGCCGCCGGTCGGCGGCTGCCAGTCCGGGTGGAAGGAGCGGATGGTCGATTCGGCGTCCAGGACCAGGAGCAGCCCACCGGGCAGCTCGGCCTCGACGTGCGGCTCCTGCTCGGAGCCCTCGGGGAAGACCAGTCCCAGCCGCCGGTAGAAGGCGACGGAGGCGGCCATGTCGGAGACGGCCAGGCCGATGAAGGCGAACCGTGGTGCGGATGTGCTGTCCATGGCTCCGACGGTAGGCGGCCCACGGGAGCGGGGTCTTGAAGGAATCGGACGTCCCCGCCCGCTACCCTCCGGTCATGTCGAACAGCACCTCCGACCTGGACGAACCGATCCACGTCGTCCCGTACGACCCGGCCTGGGCCGGTCTCGGCCGGGCCCTGGCTGAGCGGCTCGCGGCCGGGCTGCGCGGGCTTCCGGGGGCGGTCGGGCTTCCGGGGGCGGTCGGGGTCGAGCACATCGGCTCGACCTCGGTGCCCGGCCTGGCCGCCAAGCCGGTGCTCGACGTACAGGTCGGCTGCGCGCCCGGGGACGTCGACACGGTGGTCGCGCACGTCCGCGCCCTCGGCTTCGAGGACCTCGGCGAGTCCGGCGTACCCGGTCGGCGCTACCTGCGGCGGCGGGCGGAGCAGCCGGCCAACGTCCACGTGGTGGCGCTGGGCGGCGGGCTGTGGACCGACAACCTGCTGCTCCGCGACCACCTGCGGGCCCACCCGGAGGCGGCCGCCCGCTACGCCCGGGCCAAGCGGGAGGCGGCCGCGGCCACCGGGCGGCTGCTCGCGTACTCGGCGCACAAGGCGGCGACGGTGGCGGAACTCCTGGCCGAGGCACGGGAGACGGGGGCCTGATCGGCCCGCCGTCGGCCGCTCCTTGTACTGTCGATCACACTGTCGATCTTGGGAACAGTGACACCAGTACGGGGGAATGACGCATGTTCAGGACCGATCCGGAGACGCCCGACGCCTACCGCACCCCGGTCGAGGAGGTCTTCATCCGCAACCACCTCGGCCGGCGACCGGAGCTCGACGCCGACAGCTGGTCGCTCACCGTCGAAGGCCTGGTGGAACGGCCCCTGCGGCTGGACTTCCGGGCCCTCCGGGGGCTGCCGCAGACCAGGTTCACCGCCGTCCACGAGTGCTTCGGCAATCCGCTGCACCCGACCGTGCCGACCAGGGCCGTGACCAACCTGGACTGGGAGGGCGTCCCGCTCGCCGAGGTGCTGGCGCTGGCCGGCCCGCTCCCGCAGGCCCGGCACGTCTGGCTGGAGGGCGCCGACCGGGGCGACTTCGCGGGGGAGAGCGACGTGAGCTTCCTCAAGGACCTCCCGCTGGAGCAGGCCCGCACCGAGGTGGTCCTCGCGCACCGGATGAACGGCGAACCGCTGGCCCCCGACCACGGGCACCCGGTGCGTGCGGTGGCGCCGCGGATGTTCGGCACCAACTCGGTCAAGTGGCTGACCAGGATCGTGCTGGCCGCCGAACGTGCCGAGCACCTCTTCACCACCCGCCTGTACACCCGGGTCCTGCCGGGGGAGAGCGAGGTCCGGCCGGTCCGCGAGAAGGACGTCTGCAGCAAGCTGCTCAGCCTCAAGGACGGCTCCACCGTCCCCGCCGGGGTCCGTGAACTGGCGGGCTACGCCTGGAGTTCCACCGAGGTGACGGCCGTCGAGGTCGCGGTGGACGACGCCGACTGGCAGCCCGCCGAGCTGGACGGGCGCGGCCCGGACCCGAGTTGGCAGCGGTTCCGGCTCCGGCACGACCTCGCCCCGGGGGCGCACCGGATCCGCTGCCGGGCCACCGACTCCGCGGGGCGGGTGCAGCCGCTCGCCGGTGACCGGAACGCCGTCCACGAGATAGCCGTCGTGGCGGTGTGACGCCTGCCCGCCTCTCCGCGGCTCTGCGGTGACACCCGTCCGTCGCTCCGCTGTGACACCCGTCGGTCGCTCCGCTGTGACACCCGTCGGCCGGATTCAGCGGCTGACGGGGCCGGCGGTGATCGCCGGGCGGACCTTGGTCAGCATCAGCTGGAGGAACCGGTCGGGGTGGCGGAAGCTCGCGAAGTGGCTGGCGTCGTCGATCAGCGCGAAGTCCTTGACCGGCGCGGTCACGTCGTCGAAGAAGCGGCGGGCCGGCGCGGGCGGGGTGAGGACGTCGTCGGCGCCCTGGAAGACGAAGAACGGGATGCGGAAGTCGGTGCCCTCGGCCCGCTCGTCGAAGGTCGCGGCCTCCAGCTGGAGCTGCTCGGAGAACTCCATGGCCTTCAGGTAGGACCGCAGCCCGCGCAGGGTGTGCAGCGGTGAGAACCAGAGCGAGCGCATCACCACGGTCTTCATGGTGTCGTAGGAGAGCGGGTCGCTGGTGAGGACCAGCTTGTTGTACTCGGCGACGTCCTTGGTGGTCCACCGGGTGCGGTCCGCTCCCATGGCCAGGGCGGTGGCCAGCTCCTTCTCCTTCTTCCGGCCCGCCGCGCGCAGCCGGGCGACGAGGGCGTCGTAGGCGGTGCGCTCCCGGCCGCCGTCGATGATGTTCTGGTCGGTGCCGACGTAACCGGAGTACAGCTCCGGGTGGTTGCGGGCCAGCCGCAGGCCGAGGACGGTGCCGAAGGAGTTGGCGACCAGCAGCAGCCGGTCGACCCCGAGCCGGGTGCGCAGGTGCTCGGTGACCTCCAGGGCGTCGCGGTACAGCTGCGGGTAGCTGAGCTCGCCCTGCCCCTCCGGGCCGCCGGCGGCGAAGGTGAAGCCGGCGCCGCGCATGTCCCAGCGGACGATCGTGAAGTGCTTCTCCCAGCCGTGGGTGCGGGGGAGGAAGACCAGGTTGGAGGCGCCGGGGCCGCCGAGGATCTCCAGGATCACCGGGTTGCGGCGGTCCTCGCCGCGGACGGAGACCCACTGGTCGATGCCGCCGATCCGGACGAAGCCGGACTCCTCGATGCCGTTCGGCGCGGTGATCCGCAGCTCCTTCGCGAACGCCGCGCGCTTGAGCTGCCGGTAGCCCAGCAGTCCGGCGACGGGAGTGGCGAGGGCGGCGGTGGTGACGGTGGCGATGGTGGCAAGCATGGTGTATCCCCCAAACTGTTTACTGCGTCAGCAGATGTGTTTAAGGTATATACAGTTCTGGGTGCTGTCAACGGGCGCCGCACGGGCGCCGCGCACGGACATGGCACGGACGTCGCACGGGCGCCGCACCGACATGGCACGGACATCGCACTGGATTCGAGGAGGAGACCGGGATGGCCAAGGAGAAGGCACGCGATCTGCGTGCGGGCGTCGCACTGCTGTGGGGCGAGCAGGAGCAGCCCACCCGCGGGCCCAAGCCCAGCCTGACCCCCCAGCGCATCGCCGCCGCCGCCGTGGTGATCGCCGACGCCGAGGGGCTGGACGCGGTCTCGATGAGCAAGGTCGGTGCCGAGTTCGGCGTCTCGGCCATGGCGCTCTACCGCTACGTGCCCGGCAAGGCCGAACTGGTCGAGCTGATGGTCGAGTCCGTGCTCGCCGGGGCCCCCGACCTGTCAGCCGCCGGCGACGGCTGGCGGGAGCGCATCACCGAGTGGGCCCGCCGCTCCGCCGCGATCCACCGCGCCCACCCGTGGCTGCTGGCCGCCACCGCCATGCGCCGCCAGCTGATGGGCCCCCACCAGCTCGGCTGGCTCGACGCGGCCCTCGCCGCCCTGGAGCCCTCCGGCCTGAGCGCCGCCGAGCAGCACCGGGTCTTCGTCCTGGTCGCCGGCCTGGTCCGCACCCTCGTCCAGCAGGACCTCGACTTCGACGAGCAGCACAGCCGGGAGTGGAGCCGCCTCACCAACGAACTCCTGGAGCGCCACGCCGACCGCTTCCCCACCCTCACCCGGGCCATCGCCGCCGGCGCCTTCGCCCCCGACCCCGTCGACCCCCTGGAGTTCGGCCTCGCCCGCATCCTCGACGGCGTCCAACTCCTCCTCGACCGCCCCACCGCCCCCACCCGGCCGGCCTGACCCGGCCCGCCTGGCCCCACCCCCGTCTGACCCCGCCCCGCCCCCGGCCCGGCCCGCCGCAGCAGCGATCCGGACCGGGGGCGGTCGCGGTCGGACGCTACTTCGCCAGCAGGATCGCGTACTCGCGGATCAGTGCGGCGGTGCCGTCCTCGATCCGGGCGAAGACGAACACCTCGTCGAGCGAGCTGAACGACCCGAGCTCCCGGCGTGCCGCCACGATGCTCTCGGCCAGGGCGGGTTCGATCGAGCAGGCCGCGGCGATCGCACCGGCCGGTGCGTGGTTGAGGTCGATGAGGCCGCCGTCGTCGTACTCGCGCGACAGGTCGGGGCGTCCGATGTGCAGGTCGCGGGCCAGCACCGGGTCGTTCTGGGCGAGGGCCCGCGCCTCGTCGCGGCGGGCGCGGGCGGCGAGCCGGGCGGCGACCACGGGATCGGCCGCTGCGGGGTGGGGCGGCCGGTCCGCTCCGGCGGCCGGGCCGAAGACCTCCCGGCGGAGCGGGACCAACTGGTAGCAGGCGGTCACGATCACGGCGATCGCGAAGAGCACGGTGATGCCGCTCAGCACGTTGCCGACCGCGCCGACCGCGTTCCCCTTCGGGTCCTTCGGCGTCAGTGAGGAGAGCACCCCGAAGACGACCGCGGCGCCGGCGTAGCACCCGGCGCGGACCAGCAGGTCCTTGCGCTGCAGCCGGGCC
The DNA here is from genome assembly GCF_042786665.1 of Kitasatospora sp. NPDC059146. Lineage (NCBI taxonomy): Bacteria > Bacillati > Actinomycetota > Actinomycetes > Kitasatosporales > Streptomycetaceae > Kitasatospora > Kitasatospora sp. NPDC059146. The sequence continues at coordinate 99,151 of NZ_JBHZCY010000016.1, forward strand.
GCCGCGTGGGCGAACGGGACGGCGCTGAACATCCCGGCCGACAGCAGGACGACGAGGAAGTACCAGAAGCCGGGCCGCCGTTGCCAGCCCGTCGGGGCGGGCGCCTCCCCGGTCGGCTGCGGGGTGCTGCTGCTGGTGGCGGTGTGGCGGAAACCGGTCCCGGGGACGGAGAGCGTGGTCTGGACCCGGCCGTCGGTCCGCCTGGTCACCCGGGCGCCCTTCGTCCCGGCGGAGTAGCTCAGGCCCGACTTGGAGGCCGTGACGCGGAACGGGCCCGCCTTGAAGCTCTTGCGGGAGGAGAAACCCATGCGGATGGCGCCCTTCGATGGTTCGTCGAGGGCGCCAGCCTTCCAGAGCGGATCCGCGTCGTGACGGACCGTTGTCGACTTGTGATGGTCATGTGACGGCCCCGGGCCCGGGCGGGGACGACCGACTCCGGGCCCGCGCACACGTGCGATCCCGTACCGGTCTACCGTCGTCCGACGCGCGCTACCGGTCGGCGGGGGCGTCGCCCGTGCGGAGGGTGAGGACGGTGATCTCGCTCGGGGCGAAGATCCGGAAGGGCGGGCCCCAGAAACCGGTGCCGCGGCTGGTGTAGAGCCTGGTCCGCTGCCCGTGCAGGCTCAGGCCGTGCACCACGGGCTGGTCGATCCGGACGAGGAAGTTGAACGGCCAGATCTGGCCGCCGTGGGTGTGTCCGGAGACCTGCAGGTCGATGCCGGCGGCCGCGGCCTGCGGGACGTACTTGGGCTGGTGGGCGACGAGCAGGACGGGCAGGTCCGGGTCCGCCCCCGCGAGGGCGCCGGCCAGGTCGGTACGGTGCCCGGCCAGGCCGGAGGACTCCGCGGTGACGTCGTCCACGCCAGCCAGCACCAGGGTGTCCCCGCCGCGCTCCACCAGCACGTGGCGGTTGTGCAGGGGTTCCCAGCCGAGGTCCGCCATGCGGTCCAGCCAGCCCTGGGCCTCCCCGCCGTACTCGTGGTTGCCCGTGACGTAGACCTTGGCCAGCCGGGCCCGGACGGTGCCGAGCGGCGCGGACTGCTCGCGGCGCTGGGCGGGGGTGCCGTCGGCGATGTCCCCGGCGTGGACGACCACGTCCGGGTCGAGCGCGTTGACCGCCTCGGTCACCCGCGCCGACCAGTCCGCCCGGTCGATCGGCCCGTAGTGGGTGTCGGCCAGCACCACGACCCTGGTCCCGTCCAGCCCGCCGCCGAGCCGCGGCAGGTGGACGTCCAGCCGCTTCACCCGGGGCACCCGCATCGCCTCGTGGTGCCCCCAGGCCAGCAGCCCGGCCGAGACCGCGGCCACCGCCACGGCCACCGCCCTGGCCCGGTCGGCGCCGCCGACGTCGAGCCCGCCCAGCACGAGGTTCACCAGGCCGCCCAGCACCGACCAGGTGAACAGGACCCACATCACCCCGAGGCTGGTGTCCCCGAGGCGCGCCGCCCGGTCGTTCCGCCGCGATCCGTGGCCCGCGACCATCAGGAACGGGAACGACACCAGCCAGACGGCGAACACCGCCGTGCCCGCCACGACCACCGGCAGCGGCCAGCCGGCCCCGGACCCGAGGAGCGTCCACCAGGGCGGCAGGCACAGCACCAGCAGGACGAACACCAGAACGGCCACCCGCCGAACCACCGACCGCCGCCGCCCCGGCCCCGCCGCCTCCGCCCCACCCGCAGGCCGTGCGGCAGCCGCGACCGCCCCGCCCTCCGCCCCGACCCCTGCTCCCGACCCGCCGGATCCGCTGTCAGCCACTGCGTCGCCCCTCACGTCTGGACCCCCTGCCCTCCCCATCATCCGCCACCCGCCACCCCACGAGCCCCGGCCGGTTCAGCCCGGAGACCGTCCGCGACTGGCTCACCACCTGGCACGCCACCGGCTTCCGGGACCCGCCTGCTCGGCACGGTCCGAGCCCTGCGCAACCGGCACTGACGGGCACCTGGCCCGCCTCTGTATCACTGCCGGGCCTCCGCGGCCACGGCCTCGCTGGCCTCTTCCTCCGCACCCCCGAATCTGCCACCACCCTCCTCATCACACCCCTGCCCCATGACCCCGCCAAAACAACGAAGCCCCGGACCGTCGAAACGGTCCGGGCCTTCGCAAGCCGGAGGGTCTAGTTCCCCCGAACGCCGTCCGCCGGGGATCACACCCGTCTAGACCCGTGGTGGACCGGGATGTCGGAGGCCAGTCGCACCCCGCTGCCCGGGAGCGAACGAGAACGGACCTGAGAGCTGATTTGTGCCCTCGGCCCGGTTGTCGATCGGTACTGGTCCGGAGTTGACCGTGATGCTGGTGGCAGGCTTTTCGGAGGAGCGGGTCCGGCTAGGTTGTGGCCGGGGTGACGAGCGTCGGTTGGACGTAGCCGCGAATCTGCCCGTACCGAGGCGAAGCCGGATCCTCGAGCGCGGCGGCAGTCCTCGAACCGCTGTCCTTGACACCACCGGCAAGCGAGAGCGTCGGTCGGCCGGTCCGTGCGTCAGTCGTTGCCTTGCCTACGGTGCCGTCCCAGATCTTGGGGTCGCGGGCCCACTCGACCTCCGACAGCAGCTCGATCAGAGCCTCGGGGCTGCGTCGGGGCTCCGGGCTCCACAGCATCGACCGGTAGGCGACGGCACCGAGTGCAGCGAGCATGGCGGGGGCAGCGATGACCGTGTCCGTCCGGCGCTCGAAGTGCTTGGCGAAGGAGCTGAAGATCAACTCGGTGACGGCTCCGATGTACTGCTTGGCGAGCTCGGGGGTGCACCCCGCGGGCAGATCGGAAATGGGGCCGCTGGTCTTCTCGAATCCCGACCGGCCGAAGAGCGCCGTCACCACGAATGCGCGGAACGAGGACAGCGTCATCCACTCGGGGTCCGTGGACTTCAGCTGACGGGGACGTGCCGAGACCACCAGGCCGAGTGAGGTGTCCTGGCCTCCGGCCGAAGCCGGAAGGATGACACTCTCCAGCAGCGCGAAGGTGATGTCGGTGGCGAGGTTGCTGGAGTCCGAGGCGAGCGCCACGTTCTTGTTGGGGATGACTCCGAGCAGGTTGCGGTCGTGGAAGATCTGGCGTGCCCCGCGCAGGCTGATCTGGTGGTAGATCTCCACACTGACCAGCCGTTGTGACACCTGGCCCTTGGTCAGCCCGTAGGTCGCCGGCTCCTCCTGGAGCAGGATGTGTGCAAGGTGCTGGGTCTCGGCATCCACCAGGACTCCGGTGGCATCGAACGGCATGTACGCCAGCAGGTCGTCACCGAACGGAGTCCTGAAGCGGACGATGTCCATGTCGCCCGGTAGCCAGAGTGCGAACGGGGGCGTGGCCCAGCGCTCGCCGCGGGAGCCGCGCAGGCCCTCGGCGATGTACCGGGCGTAGTCCTTGGCGTTCGCCTTCTTCTTCGTCCCCTGGATCGTCCGCTGGATCTCGTTGCGCAGCTCGGCCTGCTCCCGCTGTGCGGCGGAGAGGTACTGCCTCATCCTGGGCATCTCGGCCTGGCGCGGATCGGGCACGATGCTGTGCAGCTGACCCCACGGCATGATGGCCAAGTAACGCTGTTCGGAGACCTGTTGGAGCCGTACGGGCCGCCCGCGGGTGAGGTCTACCTGGTCGACGTACTCGGGCTCGCGCGGGTCGGTCATCGGGTGCCTCTCGGATCGGCTCGGATGCTGGGCGTGCGCACCAGATCGATGCCGGAGTCCGGAGGTCCTGTGCGCTGACCCGAACTCTAGGTCGGCCACTTGTGTTTGGGCGGCAAGAATCTCGGATCTTGGCCTTTTATATGAGTGTTGCGGCTCTCATGCCCCATGAGAGCCGCAACATTCTTTTAGCCGTTGCCAACCTTCATGGTGCTGTGGTCAGTTGGTGGCGACACCTCGTGGATCTCGCTCAGGGAGGCTTATGTGTGCACGTTCGGGTGTTCTGCTCGGCTGCAAGATAGGTGTGCTGCGTGCCGCCGGATCGGGGTCGGCAAGTGAGCGCTGGCGGCGCCGGCATTCCCCGACTCCAGGATCTGGCCTACATCGAGGTGGCGGCCCAGGCGGTCGCCGAGGGGTGCACCTTCGAAGAGATCCGTTGCGCACTGGTCGGTCAGGCAGCAAAGGTTGCTCGAGAGAGTGACACTGACGGTTCGTTCGACGAGCGCAAGTGGGACCGAGTGCGGGCCGATGGGAAGCGCCATGTGCACAACACGGTCGACGTGCTCAAGGAGCTGATGCGGCTCGGGTGGGTTGAACGACACATCCTTCCCTCGACGCCCAACTCCGCCTACGCCCACTCGGATGTGACGTTCAGGCTGACCGAGAACGGCGTCGAGTGGACCGACCTGGTCGGTCGTGACCGTCTGGCCGCCTACAACGCTCTGATTGGCGTGCTGCTGAACGCGCATCCGCAGTTCGAAGGTTTTCTGCGGCTGGTCGGGGCACGGCCGGACCGCCTCGCCACCCACTTCACGATCCCATTGCTCAAGTTCGACAGCCGTACGCACCACTCCCACCAGGACTTCCTCGGCGACTTCGTCGACTACGCGGTGGATGCGGCCGCTCAGGGAAGTCTCGGCTGGGGAGCCACCCGTGAGGTGATCGACCACGGAGTGCGCGGGTACGTCGGTCGAGCCGAACAACGCCTGAGCGCCCGGGAGCGGGTCATGAGCCGCAAGACCTTCATCACGACCTGCGAGGAGGCGATGGTGCGGCTGGCGTTCAGCGCTGCCGGCTGCAGCCTCGACTACATCAGCCATGAATTGCTGCGCCGCTGGACCAGGTTCCTCGGGCTGACCAACTTCAGCTACTACGCGCCCGGGCCGCCCGCCCTTCGCTTCTGGGCGACGTCCGAGGTATCGGGTCATGGCAGGGACGTGGCCATCCGTCGGTCGGTCGGCAGGGAGGCCCGTCAGGCCGCGCTGGAGGCGCTGCCGAAGATATGGCTCCGCCAGCGCGGCGACGCCGCGGGCGACATGTACCTCCCGGTCTGGAGACTCCGGGCGGCGGTCTGCTGGCACCAGCGGATCAGCGACGACGAGTTCGATGCTGCCATCCTCGGCGCCCTTCGGGGGGACTATCCCGACCTCGGTTTCCGGGTTCACCTGGACCAGGCGACCCACGGCGCGACACCGCCCTCCACCAGGCCGCTGGTGATGTCTGCCCAGGGTGGCATGCCCCGCGTGTTCAACATCATCCGCGTCGATCCGACGCACTAGTACGAGGAGGTCCGTGTCTGATGACCACACCTGCAACGCTGCCCGGTCCCGTTTGGATGAAGAAGCGCTGGAGCCTGCGCAACAACCCGTTCCCGATCACGGGGATCGCCCGGCTGGGCGGCTCGGACCTCAGGGAGAACGGGCTGTTGTACGAACCGGACGTCAACGCCGAACAACTCCAGGAATCGATCAACAAGTTCGTCCTCGGTGCTGCGTACTCCGGGCTCAAGTTCGGCTACCTGTGGTCGACAGGCACTGCCCCGGGAGACTCGGACGCCCGCGGTTTCGGCAAGTCCGTGCTGATGCAGCACCTGACCGGGCTGCTCAACAAGGACTTCGGCAGGACGGCCTACCTCTCGACCGGGCTGGACGAGGAGGATGCCGCCGAAATTCCGATCTGCGGCCTGCTGACCAGCTTCGACACTGCGCAGATCCGTTCGCTCAGCGCGGCGCTCTTCACAGCGGTCGAGTACGCCACGGACTTCCGGGTAGGTGACGAGCCGACCCTCGCCCAGCGGCTACGGCTGGAGCTGATAGCGCGGGCCGAGAGTGACGATCCCCGGGCGCTGCTCAAGGTGGTGGCCGACGTCCACCGGTCCCTGCGGGGACGAACGCTGGGACCGCCCGACGACAAGCTGATCGTGGCGCTCTGTGACGAGGATCCGAACATCGCGGCCGAGTACCTCGACCGGATCAAGCCGGCCTCGCGCACACGCAACGGTGCGGTCTACCTCGCGACCTTCCTCCTGTTCGCGTCAGCCGCGGGGATGAAGCACGTCCTGCTGTGCTGCGACCAGTTGGAGGACCTGGCAAGCACCACGATGGCCAGGGCTAAGCGAGATCTGGAGACAGAACGCTTCCGCGACGTCATTGTGGAGACCCTGCCGATGGCGGACATGCTCAGTGTGGTCGTCACCATGCACCCCAGGGCCGCGCTGACCATCGGGACCGCCTGGGAGCTGGCCGACCTCCCGAGCTTCGACACCACGGCGGCGAATCAGCGCAGCACAGTGATCTTGCCGGGCCTGCGGAATGTGGCGGAGGCGGGCAAGCTGCTGACCAGGTACCTCGATGCAGCTGTGAAGCCCGGCTCGGCGAGGACGCCCGGTGACCTCTATCCGTTGACCAAGGCGGCGGTCTCCGAGCTGTTCGGCAGGTCGAACCGGAAGCCGCGTGATGTGCTCCGCAAGGCTCACGTTGTGCTCGACGCGGCGGCCGCCGAGAACCTCGACGGCATCGACGTGGCTGACGTGCGCCGCTTTCTCGACACTCTCAACTCCGCTGTCTCCGATGACCCCGGGGTGGGATTCCCCGCTGGTCCGGTGGCGCTCGACTGGAGCCGCGGATGATGCGGGTGCCGACGTACCGGCGTGACCGCCCAGGAGAAGTGCGTTGAATGTGGCTGGCCTCGGAACGGATGACGAGGACCCCTGCGATGACTGCGGATCGGCGCTGGGAGTGTGGGAGCTCAACCGCTGTGGTTGCCGCGGCCCGATCGGACGTAGCCAGGCGGACATCCTGTACGCGGTGGCCTGCTCCGTTGCCGCACCCGTGCATGTGAGGGACTTGGCGCGCCTGGCCCAGCTCGACCACGATCGCCGAATCGCGGAGGCGTCCGCGAAGGTGGCGGTCGCTGGTGACCGGCGGTTCTGCTGGGCCGGAGCGGGGGTGTACGGCCTCTACCGGCACGGACCGATGCCCGGCCCGCGGTCCCTCGAAGATGCCGGCCGGCTCGTACTGGCGGCGGCCGATCGACCGTTGACCGTCGCCGCGCTCGACTACTGCCTCAAAGGATTCGGTTACCGGTACAACGTGGCATCGCTCCGCAACGCGCTGCGGCAGTCCTCCCGGATCGAGAGCCGGTCGGACGGCCAGTGGTGGACCCCGCGTGGGCCGAATGCCGAGCAACTGCTGCTCGCCGAGGTTCCGGCCGTCCCTCGGCGCAGGGATGCGGACTGGGTGCGCCTACGGAACCGGCTGGCCGCCAGGATAGCGGCGGCCCTCACCGACCGGGACGAGCGCCTTCGAGGCCTATCGGGCTCCCGCCCGCGTGGCCTGGATTGGGGTGAACAGCTGACACTCCTGACGTGACGCCTCGCCCTGCGGCGGCTGAGCCTGGCGGTGGGCTGAACAACTGGGGGCGCAGAGAGTGGACGTAGACCTCCTGGGCTGCGGCGGAGCGCTTCGTCGGCTGGGCGCTGGACAACGCTGGAAAGGGGTGAACGCAGCCAGGACGGCACCACGCGCCTTTCGAGACGGTGCCGATCCCACCAGGGGCTACGCGGGCAGTACCTTACGTCTCCTTGGTGTGGTTGTAAGGGCGATCGTCCTTCGAGTCGGGCTCCGGGATGTCCTGTGGGACGGACCGATGTCGGGCAGCGAGGGAGAGCAGGTCGACGGTCGTCCGGGTGCCCGTTGTGTGAGCGTCCGCCTGCTGAGTGCGGGACCTGTCACCGGCTAGTGTCCTGAGTCCTTGATCCGTCGGATGTATCCAGCGAGGGATTCGAGGATCTGGTCAGCGGTCTTGGTCCAGACGTAGGGCCGGGGGTCGGTGTTCCAGTCGGCGACCCAGGCGCGGATGTCGCGTTCGAGGGCCTGGACGGAGCGGTGGACGCCGCG